>NZ_JABXWD010000523.1 GCF_019173545.1 Candidatus Magnetobacterium casense
GGTAATGCTGTGCTCACTGATAATTACCACCATGACGTTGCTCTCTCTTAAAGCCTTTTCCATTAAGTCTACGACACTGCTTCCCTGAACAATATTTTTATCTCCAGCGCAATGCAAGATAGTGAGTGGGTTTCATTGTTCTTTAATGAATTAAGGCAGACAGGGATAACTGTATGGTTTTTCACGAAAGATAAAAATATTGTTCAGGGAAGCAGTGTCGTAGACTTAATGGAAAAGGCTTTAAGAGAGAGCAACGTCATGGTGGTAATTATCAGTGAGCACAGCATTACCAGTCAATGGGTTTTCTTTGAGATAGGCGTTGCGATAGCAGATGAAAAGAGAATCATACCCGTTGTTATCGATGATGTGTCATATGAGAGTTTTCCTGTACGTTTAAAGGCGACAGCTTGCTTTCATGAAAAATCTCCCTCCGAGGCCGCACTAAAGGTAGCAAATCTTCTGAAATCTGAGTCTAAGACAAAACGTCGCAAGCAATTGATTCATTAAGTGGATAAGTACCTACTGCGAAGGCTCTACAACGGTCTTAAGCTGCGCCCCCTTAAGATTGCCGCCGTCAGGGCACTGGAGGCCTTTAACCTCCCCGTCTACCGCCTTGCCATCGATACCAGCAACGCCTGCAATCTGCGCTGTATCATGTGCTATATGTCCCGCAAGGAGTTCAGGCAGCAGCTCAGTGTGATGCCCCTTGAGATATTTGAGTGTCTTGCCAGGGACATCTTTGGGATGGTGCGAGTGCTGGAGCTTTCCTGCGGGTATGAGCCATTTCTGACCAGAGACTTCATAGACTACCTGAGAGTTGCCAGGCGCTATTGTCACGGCGTCATCAGCGTGTGTACCAACGCAACCCTCCTGGATGACAACACCATTGGCAGCATCGTAACGGAGGGCTTGCTGGATGAATTCATCATCAGCATCGATGGTCTGACCGAGGCAACCTACAACCGCATCCGGCCAAATGGCAACTTCAACAGCGTCCTGGCTGCTCTGAGCGCTATCAAGGCTCATCGCGGCAAGGTAAAATCACCAACGGTCAGGATAAACTACACCATGCTACGCTCAAACATCGAAGACTTGAACCATCTCTATGATTTTGCCGGGGATTATGGTGTTGGTGTCGTGCAGTTGAGACACGCCAGGCTGGCACGACCATTTGAGGAGTTGTTTGAACAGTCGCTGTTTTACCACCAGGAGCTGTATGACAGGACGATCAGCTCACTGAGGCTCAAGTTTGACATCAACCCCCCGGATGTTGTGTTGTTGCATCCGCCGTTGTTTTCGCAGAGGCAGCCGGTGACTGCAGCCAAGTCGCAGTGTGCCTATCCGTGGTTCTATTTCATCATCGCAAGCAACGGGGATGTCAAGCTCTGTCACAGCGGCGTTGTTGGCAACATCAATGAGAGTTCCTTTAGTGCGATTTTGAGGTCGGAGCGGGTCAGAGACATCCGCCGTCGTCTGCTCAGGGGTGAGCACGGGGTGGTCTGCGGCGATTGTCTGACGATCAACGACGTCAGCGACATCAACCAATCGGAGACCTTCATCCGCCCTGATAAAGACTTCAGGCCATATACGTAGCCGACATTACATGCCGGCAATCTTGCAGGTCAGGCCTGTCATGATTCCGTTACAAGGAACGTCTCCAGCACCATCATCCCCTTGTAGACCCTGGCACCCCTGTCTGTAAGCACGTATGCCCTGCTTGCGTCCTGCGTGATAAGGCCGCAGTCCTTCAGCAGCTTGAGGTGGAATACCAACCGTGTGTGGTCAACCAGGGAGAGTTCACGATTTAGCTCCATAAAGCGCATGGACTGATGATGAACCAGCTTGATCAGCTTACGTCTCAATGGGTTTGAGATGGTGCCCAGGATGAAATCCATATCAACGGAGCTGATTTCCTTGTTAAACCTTCATGAATAGGAGCACTATTCGCCCCCGCCCATGAAAATTGCGAGAGCCTTATGCATTGTGCCCTGGTTCTACTGCTCTTGACAGTTTTTTCATTCAAC
>NZ_JABXWD010000524.1 GCF_019173545.1 Candidatus Magnetobacterium casense
CGGTCATACCTCGGATCAATGCCGCCGGCAGGATGGCTGATGCCACCTCCGTGGTCAAACTGATGATCACGAGTTCCGTCGAAGAAGCCGAAACCATCGCCAGATATCTCAACAACGTCAACCTCGAAAGACAGCGTGTTGAGGAGTATGTGCTTGAGATGTCACTGATTCAGGTTAGGCGCAAGGGATTTGACAAGGTGATAACCATTGCCGATGAGGGTTGGCATGAGGGCGTGTTGGGGATAGTGGCCTCAAAGATGGTTGACCGCTACGGTCTGCCTGCCGTGGTCTTTTCGATAAAGAATGGGATAGCCAGGGGGTCGGCCAGGAGCGTACCGGAGCTGGACATCTGTGATGCCATATCCCAATGTTCGGAGTGTGTCATACAGTTTGGCGGACACAGGCAGGCGGCAGGACTTACCCTAAAGGCAGAGGATATCGACAGGTTTGAGACCCTTATCAATGAGCACGTAAAAAACACCATCGCCAACAGCAATTTTACTCCCACAATAAGCATTGATGCCGACGTCGCACTCAAAGACGTAAACGCCAAACTCCTGACCGAACTGTCAAGGCTTGCCCCCTATGGCTATGGCAATCCGGAGCCAATCCTCGGGTCAAAGGGGCTAATGGCGTTAAACCCAAGGATCGTTGGCAAAAACCACCTCAAGCTAAGACTCGGTTATAACGGTTACATCATTGACGCCATCGCCTATGACCTCGGAGGTTATCTGCATGAGCTGTCGATGCACGAACGATTCGACGCTGCCTTTACGCCAACCATCAACTCCTACAACGGCATCAGGTCCGTACAACTCAACGTAAAGGCCTTCAGACCAAGCGATTGAGTTTGTGTGGTGCCGTGATACCGGCGGTAGGTGAAACCACTCCCCCCCGGCATTGCATAGAAAATTGAAGCCGTCAAATTGTCTTACGTGTATTTAGTCTGAATCGCTGAATTGTCTGCGTCTTACCCTGTACATGACGATAGAGGAGAGTGTTATAATCCCTGCGATTGACCACGCATCCAGTGTGGGAACAGTGTACACTTTGCTGAAAACGGCCGTCATCGTCGTTGCCGTTGCAGAGATGGCGCTGATTGAGACCCAACTTAATGTACCGTTATATAGATTGGTGTTTGGTGTTGATGCGGCATTAAACGTGGTGGCATTACCTGCGTACCAGAGGTTGGTATTTAAGCCGTAGTTGCCTGCCGACATCTGATATTTGTCTGCCGTTTCTATATGTACCAGGCGGTGGGAGTCATTGTCGTTATTCGACATACTTGTATCGACATGAAAGATGGCCAATCCACCCCCAAAACCTGCCCCTAACCAATTCTCAAGCCCCAGGTCGTATCCTGCGGCCTGTCTGTTTTCAACGATAAAGTATTCGTTAGCGTTAGCCGTTGTTGCCCTGTAGACGGTGTTGGCAGATGTTGCATTTGTATGGCCTGCCGCCGTTATGGACACGGTACCGTCTCCTACGGCTCCATCGACCCAACCGCGGATATACTTGCTGTAGGCACAGGGTAAGACGGGTGTTGCTCCCGACCACGTATCAGTGCTTGCCTTCCCCCAACTCCCTGCAGCCATGAGACCAAATGCACCTATGCCCTCGGAGGAGTAGTCCGTGTCGTACAGGTCTACCCACTTGAAGATCAGATGCCCCAACTCATGCACCATGATCCCCATTGTAGCTTGATGCGCATTGGCAACGCCATTTGTCTTGTGTACCTCACCAAACATGCCATATCCTCCAGCCCCGCTGTGATATGCCCCCACGGTCTTACCATCCACCACGGGCGGTGCAACGTTGGAGATAGACCACTGATGTCCCCACACATTAGGCGTCGCGGGAGTTGCCGAGTAGGATGCCTCGTACCCAGCCGCTATTATTACAACAGCCAACTCGTTGGTATCGACATAGCCATCGTTATTTGTGTCGTAGGTGGCAAAGTTGACAGAAGCGTCTGCTGCAAGAATTGCGTCTTTTGCTAACTGTTGGTTGGCTGTGCC
>NZ_JABXWD010000525.1 GCF_019173545.1 Candidatus Magnetobacterium casense
GCCTATTACTAACGGCTTATTGACAGTAGTGGTGAAGGTGGCTTAGACTGTACCGTAGATATAGTTAAATATATTATAGAGAAAGAGACACATGGATGTTTTTGGATTGCTGCGGATAGGTAAATCAAGGCGGGCAAGTGATCTACACATGGTAGTCGGCAGCCCGGCAGTGTTCCGCATAGATGGCTCCCTGCAGCCTGCCAACGGCATAGCCCCGCTGACTGCAGAGGACATCAGCGAAGCTTTTCTTCAGTTGACCACGCCTGAGGAAAGGGAGCATTTTCACCGCCAGCTGGAGCTTGACTTCGGCTATACGATGCCGGACGTTGGACGCCTGCGCTGCAATGCGGCTCAGCAACGCGGGTCTATCAGCCTGGCCGTCCGTTTGCTACCGCCGAAAATCCCGACCATAGACGAGCTGGAGCTGCCGCAGATATGCAAAGACCTGGCCCTGAAGCCCAGAGGATTGGTAATAGTTACCGGGCCCACCGGCAGCGGTAAAAGTACCACCATCGCAGCCATGATTCAGCACCTGAATCTCAACGAGACCCGGCATGTGGTCACCATTGAAGACCCTATTGAGTACGTGCACCCGGGCATTAAATGTTCTTTGACCCAGCGCCAACTGGGCGCCGATACCCTGTCCTTCGCCAATGCTCTCAAGCACATCCTGAGGCAGGACCCGGACGTGATTGTGGTCGGGGAAATGAGGGACCCGGATACCGCTGACGCCGTCCTTACTGTAGCTGAGACCGGTCACTTCATACTGACCACCGGCCATGCCCCCAGCGCCACCCAGGCCATGGAGAGAATAATAGACCTGTTCCCGCCTCATCAGCGCCACCTGGCTCAGACACGGCTGGCTTCTTTGCTCGTGGCTGCCCTGTGTCAGGTTCTCGTGCCCCGGGCTAACGGCTCAGGGAGGGTAGCTGCGGTAGAGATTATGCTCGGCAATCCAGCGGCCAAGAGCCTGATTCGGGAAGGCAAAATCTACCAGTTGCCCAACGTCATCCGCACCCATCGCGACATAGGCATGATTTCGATGGACGAAGCTCTGGTCGCCCTTTACCTGAAGGGACTGATCACCGGCAAGAGCGTGCTCGAACTCTGCAACGAACGCGCGGAAGTCGAGAAGCTCATCGGCAAGGTAAGGGCGTAGCCACAAGTAAATTCCAAATTACACAGCCCAAACCCCAAACAAAACCCAAATCCCGAACTTCGGACGTCCCTTGTCATTGCGGGCCTCTCTTTGTCATTGCGAGCACCCGAAAGGTGCGTGGCAATCTCACGCTGTCAAATTCCAAATCCCAAATTGGAGGTTCTGCCTATCCTTCCGAGATCAGACCTGTCGGGCGTAAGATCCTCGTCGGGCCACTTCCCGAATTCACCTTTTGTACGCTTCGCCCCTTGGAGACACCCTGAACACCAACACGGTTCTATTGAACTTCACGAATAGCACTCTATATCTGCCAATCCTGATCCTGTAAACATCCCTTCCGACCTGCCACAGGCTTCAAATCCAGCTCCAGACCTTCAGATAACCGGGAAAGAGCAATATCAACCAGGGTCCTGTATTCCTTCGGTAGTCTTTTGTACTGCCTAGCTGCTTCTTTTGCGAACTTTATTTCAACTCTGCCCAATTCACAACCTCACCCTTGTCATGTTCCTTCAGAGCCTCCTTATACGATGTTTCCTCCTCGTCAGTCAAAGGAGAGCTATCACTTTGGATCAACATCTTCGCAAATATGTCCACCAGAGTGCCCTCAGGTAATTCTTTAAGCATCGCTACAATGCTGTCTTCAGATATCAAGACTGTCTTGGCCATTTTTCCACCTCCGTTCGCATCCATATTATATCATCCCTACCTGTCTGCGGTGACGACTGAGCAATTGTCGCAGTGATCTCTGGCCATGAAATCCGGAATGTCAGACCAGTTCAGGTCCGTAACCTCAAACAGGCTCCTCTCCTGGACCTTCTCACAGGATGATTGCTCTCCGCCC
>NZ_JABXWD010000526.1 GCF_019173545.1 Candidatus Magnetobacterium casense
AACAACATTACAGTTGATTGATGAACCGTCAAATACGCCTAAACCTAAGAAATTAACACTAAAAGACTTGGAGGTACTGGAGGTATCATGCTTAACTTAACACCTATGGTCCAGACCCCCCTTTATGCCGGGGGTCGCTGACCCCTTGACCCCTTCTGCCCTACCCTCACGCCTCCTCCTTGATCCCCACGATGGCCACATGCAGCCCCAGCAGAAACCACACGTATCTTGATGAGGGCGAATTGATGTCAAACCACACCAGCCCCTCAATCCCAAATACGGCTAACAGCATCACACAAGAGGCCGCAAAGAGGCCGCTCAATTGCCCGGTATCAAGCCTGTGAAGCCTGCCGTACATGTTCTCGAACAAAACGTAGCAGATATAGATCAGCAGGAGTATCCCCGCCACGCCCATGTCAAAGAAGAACGCAAGTAGCAGACTGTGTATCTCACGCGGGGTGTTGGGTGAGACGTGGACAAGGCCGCCAATGCCCATACCCGTTACAAACGTCAGGGGGTGCTCCTGTATGTAACGCAGGCCGTCAAGCCACATCTGTTTTCTTATCTTCATCCCGGTGACCCCCTCTTTCTGTGAGGACAGTTTTGCGGTGTTGGCATCGTGTTGAGAGCTTTTCTTTGTAAATATAGGTTCCCCCCTGTAACCAAACCCTACCAGCATACGGTCTATAAATCCGGGTGTAGCCGTTATCACTATAAGCAGCATAGTTGCAATACACATGGCGGCATATCGGAAAAACATCTCCCTCGATGCCGGATGTAGGCGGAAGAACAAGAAAAATGCAGGCAGCAGCGCAATAAATGCCGCCCTGACACCCATCAACACAATGGAATAGGACAGCAGGATGGTAACCATGACAACGCTGATACGCTTTTTTCCTGTGGAATTGACCATAAAGGCCAACATGAAGATGATAACCGCTACCACAAACCCCGACATCGTAGGCCCCCCCCCAAGCCCCCAGGGTCGGGAGTCCATCTGCCACAGGGCAAAGTAGGACAGGACGATGTTCTTGTCAAACCTCAGTTCCGCATGTGGGGTATACCACTGGGAGATAAATACCGATACGGCATGGATCAGGGCCGATACGGCCATAAAGGCTATAACAAGCTCTAACTGCCTGGTGGTCTTGATTATCGCCGTCAACAGGTAAAACATGAGCATGTTGAAACACAGCAGCAGGAAAAAGTGTAGCCCCAACACAAGCGATGGCGTCCAGAGCAGAGAGACCCCCTGATAGAGAAACAGTGCCAATAGTGGCAGGTCAAGCGGGGTTGGTTGTCTCTTGAGATGGTAATTGAAGGCCTTGTGGACTGCCCACCCTGCCAGGGTCACAAGCAGGAAGACGATATAGACGGGATAGTCAACATGGTCATTGCCGTCGGCGATATGGACATGCAGTGCGGTGTTTTCGATGTTGTAGACGAATGTGGTCAGGAGCAACCCCCACATTGGCCCCTTGAGGGCAACAAAGGCAAGGGTCAGCACGCAGACCGCCCCCACAAGGTAGAGGGGCGACAGCATGTAGATCATCCCCGCCAATAACGCCATCAGTGCCGCAAAGACCGTTGTCAGAGCCATATCTCCCCCTCCCTTGCTGCGTATGTTAAAACTTGAGTTATCGCTATATGATAAAGCTACCTGCGTATCCTTGTCAATATTATAGAGCGTTTGGGTGCATAAGATACAAAAAAAGAAAAGGGAGTTTTGCGTCCTAACTCGGTAAGATTTTCACGGTAAAATAGAAACTCTGTCTCGCATTACATGTTATGGATATAAACATGTTTGTCAATAGTTTGAGTTAAATTTTATCATACCGTCACAATTTCAGAGACTTTGGTTAGAGGTGTTTTTTGGCTTCTATGTCGTTGAACTTGGGTTTTGGGCGAGTAGGCACACACGGAGAGATGTGCATAGTATTCATGCGGGGTTGCAGACAAAAAGAGGTAAAAAAGTTCAAAACTCGTAGATATATTCACCC
>NZ_JABXWD010000527.1 GCF_019173545.1 Candidatus Magnetobacterium casense
TGGAGATGGCAAGCGGTTTTTTTCTGACATTCGATTTAACCGGTTGTTGTTTGACGGCTGCCTGCCGGTCGCTTATGTCATCGGGCATCTTAAAGAACGATATGACCCGTTGCAGTTGATCCGCCTGATTGGCAAGCTCTACTGCCGTGGAGGACATCTCCTCGGAGGCGGAGGCGTTTTGCTGAATCACCTGGTCCAGTTGCTGTATGGCCTTGTTTATCTGATTTGCCCCCGTGTTTTGCTCGGCAGTGGAGGCGCTTATCTCCTGAATAAGCTCTGCCGTTTTCTTGATGTCGGGCACGATCTTGGTCAGCCTTACACCCGCCCCATTGGCGACATCCACGCTTGTGGTGGCCAGGGTGGTGATCTCCCCCGCAGCGGTCTGACTGCGCTCGGCCAGTTGTCTGACCTCGGAGGCTACAACGGCAAAGCCCTTGCCATGCTCCCCGGCACGCGCCGCCTCTATGGCTGCGTTTAATGCAAGGAGGTTCGTCTGTCGGGCGATCTCCTCAATAATGGTGATCTTACCGGCTATCTCCTTCATGGCATTGAGGGTTTCAGCCACAGCCTTGCCACTGTCTATGGCGTCCCCTGCCACCTGTTTTGCTATCTTTTCGGTTTGCTGGGCATTGTCGGAGGTCTGCTTGATGGTTGCGGCCATCTCCTCCATCGATGAGGATGCCTCCTCTGCCGCAGCGGCCTGCTCCGTCGCCCCCTGGGACATCTCTTCAGAGGCCGAACTGAGGTTAGCACTGCCATCGGCCACGCTGCCCGAGGTCAACTTTATCTCATAGAGCACGTCAACCAGCTTATCAACCATCGAGGCAAGCGATCTCATCAGTTCATCCTTATCGGAACGCTCCCTTATGTCTACCGTGAGGTCGCCCTTTGCGATTGTCTTTGCTATGGTGGTTATAACGTTGGTGGCGTCGATCAGGGCATTAAGGTTAGCCTTGATGTCGTTAAAATCACCCTTGTACTCCTCCGTGACCCTTTCAGGCGTGTCGCCCTTGGCTATCTTATCAGCCGCTGCCACCATTGCGTTGACAGGTTTGCTGATCGCGCCGGAGATGAACAGGCCCAATAATACAGCTATGATAAATCCTGCTATTGTCATGGCTATTATCAGGTTTGTAGTTTTATTGGCAAGAGCATCGTTTGAATCTTCCGTCTCTTTTGCCTGTTTCAGCTTTCTGTCCTTGAGGGCATCTATCGCGTCCTGTTCTGACATGGCAGCTTTTTTACCTTCATTTTTCATTAACGCTACGGCCTCTGCGTCTTTTCCTGCATTTTCAAGTTCTACGACTTTATCTATTATCGCTCCGTATGCCTTTCTGGTATCAACAAAATGCTCAAACATCCTCCTTGCTTCATCCGTAACAATCGTCTTTTCAAACTCCGAGGCTTCTTTGTTTATCTTGTCTCTCAACTCAGCAACCGTTTTGAGTGCTGCAGCTTTCTCCTCTTTTGTTTCTGCTGCGGAAAAGTCTCTCATGTTTACTCTTACTCTTTGAAAGGTCTCGGCTATTTCACCAAGCTGACCTATCGGTACTGTCATCTTCTCATACAAAAATGTACTCGCATCTGCGACTTTTTTAAGATCGACAATACTTAATGTCCCTACTATTACCGTTATACACGCGATAACCACAAAGCTGCCTATTAGCTTTGCCCCAATTTTTAAGTTGTAGAACCAGTTCATATCTATCTCCTTCGTTGGGTAATTAAATTAATAAATCGTGAATACGATTGTTTTCACGCCCTTACGGCACTATTTTGTACGGCCTTTATGATACCTGGCACGTCGAGGATCATCGCCACCGTGCCATCGCCCAGGATGGTGGCACCGGCTATGCCTTCTACGTCCTTATAGACCTTGCCCAGGGT
Organism: Candidatus Magnetobacterium casense; assembly: GCF_019173545.1. Taxonomy (GTDB): domain Bacteria; phylum Nitrospirota; class Thermodesulfovibrionia; order Thermodesulfovibrionales; family Magnetobacteriaceae; genus Magnetobacterium; species Magnetobacterium cryptolimnobacter. Next base: position 1,888 of record NZ_JABXWD010000527.1, read on the forward strand.
CTTTAACTCCAATGGCAGCAACAGGCGCAGTGACAACATCGTGGTAGTCCAGTATGCCGGACAGAGTGTGGCCTTTGCCGTGGACAGGCTCTTTGGCGACGTGCAGG
>NZ_JABXWD010000528.1 GCF_019173545.1 Candidatus Magnetobacterium casense
GGCGCCGGCGCCCGCCAGGGGGGGCGGAAGATAGAGCCCCCCCTAGAGGGTGTACTCTGCGAGGGGCGGCTGCTTGGCAGCGCCCCGTAGGCTGTGCCATACAGTTAGGCCGGAGGCCGATCTGCTTCCTGTTAAGACAGGAAGCCGTTATAGCAGCGGGGTCTACTTATAGACCCCGCTATAAAGGTATAAAAGTATAAAGGGGGTCCACCCGGCATCGCCAAGGGTGGATCCCCCGTTCGGTCGCAAAATGAATTTTGAAGGGTTCTGCGTCCGTGTCCAAGCCATGGATGGATACAGCGAGAAGATGCGCATGCTGCGGCAGACGACCGATTATCAAGCGATAGTAGCGGTCAAACATCGTGGGGCATCAGGTGAGAATGAACATTACCACATGGTGATCAAGACGCAGGTCAAAGACCAGGCTTTCAGAGTCAGGATGAAGAAAGTGTTTGATATGGGAAAAGGCAATGCGCATATGTCAATAAAGCCGTGGGATGGGAACATTGACGCCATAAGCTACTTGTTTCATGAAGACGAAGACGCCAAGCCAATTGTCCAGCACAATGTCAGCGATGAAACAATCACGAAAGCCAGAGAGAGAAATCGTGAAGTCCAGGTGAAAATGGAAGAGGCTAAGAAGCGTGCGTCTTGGACCATTGAGCAGGAACTATTAGAGCACTATAAACAGATCAAGAGATCACCGGATATCCACACGATAGCCAAGGATATAGTGCTTCATGCGTTGCGAATGGATAAGTATGTACCTAATGATTTCCTGCTGAAGGCAATGGCTTCAAAACTACATTTTAAGCTACAAGAAGGTGACGTAGATAGGGAAGAAGAATTCGCTATCAACTATGTTTCACGTGTATATCGCATGGACTACGATGAAGAGTCTCGCTGGCGCAGCGTCGCCCAGGGGGGGTATCCAAAAAACTGAAAATCCAGAAAACCTCGTCTCGCCATAGAGTGAGGATAAACATCCTCGCCCCCGCCATACCTGGCGATATTATCTCACAAATATGACATAACATGGCTAAGGGTAAAGCAAAGGGAAAGAAGGGTGCCCGTCGTCCGGCTGGACGGCGCCGCCCGGTCGCTCGTCGCACCAATGTACCTGACTACGCAGGTCTCTCAGCGAAGCGCACTATCACTACTGGTGGTGTACAGTTTTCGTCAAACACGCTCTACAATCTGATGAATGTCCAGCTTGCGGACTATCCTCGCGCCGTTCAGGTTGCGAAGGCATATCAACACTATCGCATTCGTAAGATCTCGGTTACATTCAAGCCAACGCTTGACACCTTCTCCTCTGGTGGTGCTACGTCAAAGGCTCGCCTCTACTATATGATTGATAAGTCTGGCTCTATCCCGACCAATATTTCGCTAGAAGGATTGAAGGCGATGGGCGCTCGTCCCAGAGACCTTGATGAGAAGAATGTTACGATCGCATGGTCACCGTCAGTTCTTGAAGGTGTTATGTTCCAGCCAGGTGTCGCTACGACGGCACCGTCCAAGTACAAGGTTAGTCCTTGGCTGTCTACCTCATCTGTGCCTGTTCAGCCTGGTGTCTTCGTTCCGTCTGGAATTGACCACCTTGGTCTGTACTGGTACCTTGATATGATGATTGATACCGTAGGTTATCAGTACGCCATTGAGGTTGAGGTTCAGTTTGAGTTTAAGAAGCCTCTTACGGACATTCTGTCTTCAGTCGCTGCTAAGCCGGCTGAGTATCCTCTGCTCAATGACAGCCCTGACGGTATCGTCGGTGGTACTGATGATCACCTAGCTACAGCTTAGGTGGTGAGCGCCGGAGGGCGCTGGAGCTGATAAGCGCTATGCCCGGGGGTGGGCAAGCCGGGCGCTTGGCGCCGGCGCCCGCCAGGGGGGGCGGAAGATAGAGCCCCCCCTAGAGGGTGTACTCTGCGAGGGGCGGCTGCTTGGCAGCGCCCCGTAGGCTGTGCCATACAGTTAGG
>NZ_JABXWD010000529.1 GCF_019173545.1 Candidatus Magnetobacterium casense
AACCCATGCCAGCCGAGGAAGTTACCAACGATATGTCGGGCGGTGACGGTAGCAAAGAAAAGCCCGACTCGCTGGCTACCATTGATATGGATTGGCTCCGGGGTGCCCTCGAGGAAATACCATGGCCAGATTGTGGCAAGTGGCTCCGGGAGCACTTCCCACAAGCCAAGGGCGCCAGTATCAAAACCGTCGTCGAGAGCCTGAAACCCAAGGAGCTGGAGCAGTTTGTCGCCGAGGTGCAAAACAGGCTGGAGGCGAAGAGCAAGTAGAGGGATATTGCCAATGGGAAAGACCTCGAGGGAAGAGCGAAAACAGATTAGGGCCCACGCCGTCACTCTAAGAAAGCAAGGCTGGACGGAGAGAGCTATTGCCCATGAGTTGAATCTCTCGAAAACAGCGATACATAAGTATTTGGTCACCGCTGGTGTGTCTGGTATTAGAGACCACAAGGCACCAATGGTCACGTTTAAGCCTCGCACCCAAGTGACCAAAGGCGTGGAGTTCCACTCTTTTCTTGGCAAGGTAGAGGATTTCCAGACGGAACTAAGGTTCCCACTCATTATCGCCGACCCTCCTTGGAATATCTCGGTTGAAAACTCAATGCAATTTACCTTTACAGACACAAATGGCAAACCACATACCCCGATGAAGCGTGATTTTGGTAGCTGGGACTTTATGGGCGATGATGCCAGTTACCTTTCTAAAGTTGAAGTTTGGCTGCAGAAGCTCTTTGACTTAGCCACGGCTAACACATGGTGCTGGTTTTGGTGCTCTTATCGCTATCTATCCCACATAAACAATAGCGCTAGAACCATAGGGTGGGAACCGAAGGGTTGGTATGTTTGGGCAAAGACAAATGTCCCACCCTTAACAGCCACGATCAATGGGACACTTCTACCATCTCTGGAGCCATGCCTAATCTTCCGTAAGGGTAAAGGGCAACTCCGGGTCAATAAAACGGGACACGCAAATTATAGAGAACTCCCCATGGTCCCGAGCAAGGAGCGCCTGCAGGATACCGAGAACATCGCTGCAAAACCCATCGCCATTTTGAGTGATTTCATTGAATGGGCTAGTGAGCCCGGGGATTGGGTATTAGATGCCTTCGCTGGCACAGGGAGCACGTCACGAGCTGCCCTAATGAAAAGGCGTAATGCGTTTGCAGTTGAGAGTGATAAGAGACAACTAACTCTTTTGAAGTTACATATCGAAGAGCAATATGGCACAAGTATTATCCACGATTAGGAAGAACGAGGAGCCCCCACCAGAGCGGGTTCTTGGAAACTTTTGGTCTCAAAAGTTCGCAGATATGATGAACCGTTGGTACGGAGTCCACAAATTCGACAAGGCCCCATCGCCAATCATAACCCTGCCGAATGGGATGAGGATAATTCTGGCTGATGTTCTCTTGCTTGAAAAAGAGGGGGAGAATTACTACTGCGAAGTCAAGCATAAAGCACCAACCAAGTTCGGCTCCTACGGCTTAGAGGAATATCGTTTCAATTCGCTGAAACGGCTACAAGAATATGTAAGGGCGAAGGTTCTCTATGTAATCCATGACCATTCGCTAAACGGGGGCCGGGATAATCCCTATAACGATATTAACCATTGGAAGGTTGCCACTATCCCCGTGCTTGTAGATTCCCCTCATATACGCCACCCCGGGCCATCACTCGTTAATGGGGTGCGGCAAATTGGTGTGCCTATTTACTATTGGGCAACCACCCTGTGGATTCCTGTAAACAACTTTTTCCAATTAGAAAGGAGTGGCCATGGATGACGCATTCATAATGACTACCGCCTTTTTCAGCCTCCTTACTACTCCATTTTTGGCGAATGGGCAGGGCGAGAACCAGCCGAAGAAGCTGGCCTCTCCGCCCGTTCAGTGTACTGAATGTGGCGAGCCCTTGATTGAAATGGAGTTTACCCAGGGGTTCCACCTGGTATGCGACAACTGGCGCTGCCATCTGTT
>NZ_JABXWD010000053.1 GCF_019173545.1 Candidatus Magnetobacterium casense
TGCAAATCGTCAGGCGCTCCGAGCATCAGGCGCACACCCTAAAAGAAGGCGACTCCGTGGAAGTCGTCAATTTCGTAGGTGGCGGGTAGTCGTCCAGTCGTCCAGAAAGAAGGTCGGCAACCAATACCGTTGTGGCTTGCTCTCGTGCGTTTGTGCATGTCATGTTTTAACCAAAGATTTCCCTATTATCACTCCTTCTTGTACCTGTACCACCTTAGAGAATATCACCTGATATTGCTATTTTATTGATTTGAGCTATATTGCACGGACACAAGGCTCTATTTTAGGGTTAAAAAGTGCAAGGCTATATAAAAAATTGGAGGTATTTCTAATGGATAAGTGTAGGAAGATGGTATTTAAGGTTAGTTCACTCGCTTTAGGGTCTGTAGTGTTTCTGTTGATGTGTTGTTTGGCGCAGGGTGTTGTGTGCAGCAAGGCAGATGCGGCAACGCCAGTAACAACAAGGACATTGAACTATCAGGGGTACTTAACCGATGCAAGCGGTAATGCCATTACCGGTTCAAGATCGGTCGTATTTACGCTGTATGACGCCGTAACTGGCGGCACCAACCTATGGACTGAGACGCAGACGGTAACTTTTACAAGCGGTTATTTTAACGTCGAACTGGGGTCGGTTGATACTAACCTGGAAGACGTGATATCGAATGGGGCTAACATCGTTAACAAGATGTGGCTTGGAATTAACGTAGCCGGTGATGGTGAGATGACTGCGCGACAGGAATTGACCAGTACGTCGTTTGCCTTTGTTGCCGATAAGGTTATAAATCCTGCACAAACCGCTATCACCAGCCTGGGGACATTGACAGGTCTGACTGTTGGTACCTATACGCTACCTACTACCAATGGCACAAGCGGCTATGTATTAACGACGAATGGGTCTGGGACTGCCTCCTGGAGTGCACCAACCACAGCTATCACGCTTACAACTGCCGCACAACCCAACATTACTACATTGGGGGGATTGACAAGCGTAACTGTTAATAATGGTACCATATCTCTGACAGGCACAACAACAATCAATGGCTATAAGCTACCCACTACCGATGGTACAACTAACCAGGTATTAAAGACGGACGGGGCCGGCACTACCTCTTGGACTACGGTATCAGGAGGAACACCATCGCTTCAAAGAGAATCTGCCACGGCAGGTGCTGACCCAATAAACGGGGTAAGTTTAACAGTAACTTGCACTGGTTCAAAAACACTGACAGGAGACGGAAAAGGTCTTTGTGTCAGAATCGGTAGATGGTACATCATCCGTGATAAAAATTCTACCGGCTTTTTGGCAGATTGAGGGTATCGGTGATTTTAACGGTGATGGCAAGGCCGATATCTTATGGAACAACACTGCACGTGTATACGATACTGATCGTGACCGTGCAAAAATTGGAATGTGGCTGATGGATAGTGCCAAGGCAGTAACAACGGGGGGTATATCAGACCAGGGGAATTCAAAATTGCTGATACTACCATCTAATCAGTGGATTTTTAAGGGGGGCGGAGACTTTGACGGTGACGGCAAGACCGACATTGTGTATCAGGAGAGTACTAATGTCTATCCACGACGTGTAGCTGTCTGGCTCATGGATGGAAGAGTCAGAAAGTCCAGGGCATTTATTGATTCTGATTCTGATCCGGGAGAAGGCACTTGGCGGATCAGGGATATAGGCGACTACAACGGTGATGGCAAGGCCGATATAATCTCGCAGAACATCTCCAGTGGAGACGTTGCAACCTGGTTTATGAAAGGTGCAGCTATAGATAGTGCGGGGTTTGTCGAGAAAGGCGTCCCCAAAACGTTGCGGATTAAGTAACGGCAAGGGTCATAGAAAGGGGCGGCACATCCTTCACGCAAGAGGGTGGTGCCGCCATTTTTGTTATTTGCATTATTAATGCCTCATTTTAAACGCTACGACGCCGACCTCAACTACATCGCCCCGGATATCGTTGCAAACGCCTTTGCCCACACCAACACTGCCTCCATAGGACTGATCAGGGATATGATATACATCGTGGCGCCATCAACACCGATACAGGGAGGTCAGGTGAGAACACAGAGGAACCTGTTGCTGCTGCGCTTTGACAAGACCACCTGGGCTGCAAAGGATTCAACTGCCATCACCCTCGTCGATAGCAACTCCATGACTCATGCAAACGATGGCGACGGCATCTGGATGTCTACCGGTCTGACCTATGACACCGGTAATGCGTGCATGTTTGTAGGGCACACATTCAGCAACGGTGCAGGCGGTTCGGACGGCGGAGATATCTACCTGCGGGTCTTTGACGGCAACACGTTGACCCAGACATACTCCGAGGTCATGGTCAGTTCGACATCGGCCAACAGGGTTCACTTTCTTCTGGGTGACAATACCCTCTATGCGGTCTACGACGAAAACGCAGTCATCAAGGCCCTCAAGTACACCCTGACCTACGCAAAGACATCAAAACTCACCGGCAGCGATTTCAACAACGACGGCAAAACAGACGTCCTCCTGCAGAACTCTCAAACCGGGATGGTGTACATCTGGCTTGTCGATGGCGCCGGAGGCATTAAATCAGGCGGGTCGCCGGGTACGGTTGACCCGGAGTGGCAGATTCAAGGCGCCGGCGACTTCAACGGCGACGGCAAGGGCGATATCCTGTGGAGAAACACCACAAGTGGCGTGGTGTACGTCTGGCTTATGGACGACACATCGGTATCAGGCGGTACGCCGCTGGCCACAATCGATGACACTTGGCAGATATATTGAGCACAGAGCGCTATAGCACGTTTCGATTTGGATTAAATACAAGATACATGGCATTTTACGGGGTCAAGGGGTCAGCGAAGGGCGAGCCGCCCCCGGCTAAGTTCCCCCGGCTCAGTGGGGGTCAGCGCCCCCCGGCTCAACGGGGGACTGGTCTCCTTGCGGGGGGTTCTGAAGGGGGCTATGTGCGACTTTTATGGCAGGGGCGGGTGCGACAATTGAGCCAGGGGCGGCTCGCCCCCCGCTGCGGCAAAATCGTGCCTCACCCCACACAAGGGGGTCAATAGGGCCGTGGGATCGCCGCTCCACCGGCCACGGCTCAATTTACTCAGAGAGGCAAAAAAAGTATTTAGCGGTTTATAGCACGTTTCGATTGGATTAAATACAATATACATGGCATTTTTAGGGTGGTTCCATGAGACTTGGCAGTTACCCCTGTGTGCTGACGCCCGACTCTTACAGCCATCAGGCCTACGGGTGCGCCGAAATTTCAGAGAGACACCGCCACCGTTACGAGTTTAACAACGCCTACAGACATATCCACATCCACTGTTCAAGGCATTTATAGCAACCGCACTCAGAGAAAAGAGAGCGTTGTTCCCCTAGGCAAGGTGTGCGTGCTATCTTATGCACTCATGGAGGGCAAGATTACGGTGAAGGTTGTCCCCTCACCCACTGTGCTTTCACACAATATCTTACCCTTCATTGTATTGCATACTATGTTATAGACGATGTGTAGTCCCAGTCCGGTTCCTCCTTTTGAGCGGGCGGTGGTAAAGAAGGGATCAAATATCTTCTTGAGGTTCTCTTTTGGTATTCCACAGCCATTATCGGAGAAAGTTATAATAACGTTGTCTTTTTCTTGTCTGACGTTAATATTTATATCGCCTCTTTGGTCGTCTACATAGGCGTGGATAAAGGAATTCAATAACAGGTTTGTGATTATCTGTGCAAGGGCACCGGGGGAACCGTACATCTCTATCGTTTCAGGACAAGCAATTTTGATCTGGTGATGTGTCTTTTTGATCTTGGGAGTCAGGCTTAAAATAATGTCTTTTATGTATAGATTCAGATTGAAACTCCTTTTATCCTGACTGGTTTGATCTGCAGTTACCATCTTAAAACTACGGATTAGATTGTCCGTATGCAAGAGATTTTTTAATATGAGATTGCTTGTTTCTGATACGTTTGAAAGAAATGTCTCAAAGGTTGATTTTTTCATTGAGTTGTTTTTATGTAACGACAGGATTTCTTCGACCTTACTTACCAGGATTGAAGCGGCGGTTACGCCAACACCGATAGGCGTATTTATTTCGTGTGCAACACCGGCAACCAGTTGTCCCAGTGAGGCCATCTTTTCAGACTGTACGAGTTGTTCCTGACTGTACTTGAGGTCTTCATAGGCTTTTTTAATATCTATCCTCTGTAAAAAGTCCTTTCTGTTATATGATTCTATTAAATAACATGCCACCACCCCACAGATGTTGGCCGATAAAAAGAAAAAGTTGTTACTTAGAAACAAGGTAAATTCAGGAGTATGCAATCCCCCATCTAACATCCTTTTAAGAAAGATGATCACGATCTCATAGCTTATAAGAATGATTAATGCCGAGATTATAGCATATATAAATCTTAATCTCAAAAACGTGTATATCCAGATAATAACCAAAAACAAACCTGCATAATAGTGTGAATATCCGAGTTCTTCTTTTTTTGAGATGGCTATCATTAATACAACGCCAACCCCAACAATTATCGATGTAACACTGGGGATAAGCTGCATATTGTTTCTAAAGAAATTAGTGTACGTTAGTATAAAGGCGATGACCAGTGCAGGACATACAAAGAGAAACCTTATACTCCATATTATTTTTTTTGAGTACGGCACCATCCATATATCAAGGACTCCAAAGGCAACATACAAAATAATGGCGAGTATAAACCCCCCACGGATGGCTGGTAAGGACTTATCGATGTAATCATCATAAAACTTGGATTCTAACTCATTATCATCAAATTTTAGATGCAATAACCTTATTAGTCGATTAATGTCTTTCATTTAAAGAGTGTACCATATATTCATATCAACAGTCAAGTTTACGAGTTTATTTTCCCGTGCCACTTGACAAACACGCATTGAGTGTAATAAACTGTCCCAGATGAATATAAATAAACAAAGTAAAGGACACCATAGTTGTGTGTATGACTAAATATGTTGTAGAAGGTGGTAGAGACTCTTATGTGGCGTCAGTTCGCTGACAATCAGACAGGTCTGTTAAGCAAAGGCGGGGTTATCAAACAGTTTGGCAGTATAATCAGGACGATTAAACGACAGGAGAGGGGCAAGGCCTCTGCTACTGACGATAGCGGCAATCTGTTTTCTTCCTATGCGGTTTTTTTTATAGACATAGCCGGCATGAAACATCTTAATGAAACGCTGGGTGTAAAGCGTGGTGATATGTTGATTATAAAGATAGCAGATTTATTAACAAACACGTTTACGCGCAGCACCGATCTGTGTTGCCGATGGGAGGATGATGACTTTGTTGTCATAACCATAAACACGAGCAAGGATGATGCTATAAGGCTTCTGGAAAAAGTTGAGGAGGGGCTCTCAGAGGAAGTGTATCTAAATATAGGGTTGTGTATTTTTCCAGACAACGCCTCAGTTTTAGAGTCAATAAGCCGGACGGAAGAGGTCATGAAAAAGGTAAAGCAGCAAGTGAAGGACAGCATAGATGGCTCTACAAAAAAGATTAATATATCTGTTGGACTGTAAATTCATTATACAAGTCTCTATATCAGGTTGATTTATGGATGAAGGCGCATCTTTATTAGACAACGTACATGCGGAATTTAAAGACGGAAAGACACCTGCCTCACTGGTGCTTGATAAGCTGTTCTTTGGTTTACGTAAGCTACGCAATAACATGACTCATGAGGTGTGGGATCACTTTTCCCGTTACACGGTACCACGGCACCCCCTAATCGAGATTATCCACCAGGACCCCTTCACTCGCAGGAGTTTTGAAAAGCCGCGAGGCTATGACGGCGATGCCAGGCTGCTTGATTTCATCTATGGCTATTATGACTTTAAAAACATGGATATAACCGATACAGGAAAGGAAATCTTTACATACACCACTAATTCTCCAGCCAGTAAAGCCGTTAGGGCAAGGAAGGAGATAATCATTGAGCTTATTAACAAAACAGCTATAAACGTAAAATGCCCCCGTATTTTTTCTCTCGCATGTGGACACCTTAGAGAGGCACACAGTTGTGCGGCAATACAAGAGCGTCAGATAAAGGAGTTCATAGCCATGGACTATGACACAAAGACACTGGATATCGTTAAAAATAACTTTCAAGACTATAATGTAAAGGGTTATCATGGGTCAGTCAAAGATATTATTGTCTCTAATAAGTACAAGGAGCTGGGTTTGTTTGATGTGGTCTACGCATCCGGTCTGTACGATTATCTCTCACAGCGTATAGCTGTCAGGCTCACCCAGAGGTTGTTTGAACTCCTTAACCCAGGCGGTAAGTTGCTGTTTGCTAACTTCATCCCAGACATTATGGATATCGGTTATATGGAGACATTTATGGATTGGAGACTGATATACAGAGACTCCTCTCAGCTTAACGATGTCTTATCCGGCATAGCTCAACAAGAGTACTGCGATAAGAAGTTCTTTACCGAAGATAATGAAAACATCGCATTTATTGAGATAACAAAGCGGTAAAGATAATAAGCAGGGGAGCAGAAGTAACTATAACAAGTAGGAAGGGGTCAAGGGGATTGGTCCCTTTTATGCCAGTGCGGCTCGCACCTTGCAGAGGGTTCTGAAGGAGGGCGGAGGGGGGGGCAGGCACCCCGGCCACAAAAAGCCCTTTTCTTTTGGTGTTACTGTCTACTTAAGCCTCCAGACAAAACCAAAGTCGATGCTGTCCCCACTTACCGTAGACTCCAGTGTCACGGGCTGCCCCAATATGTCTGTTCCATTTTCCTTGATTGAGTTCTTAAACATGTGGGTGTAGCCGGCGTGTAGTGATACCCTGTCGGAGACCTTATAGCCCACTCCAAAGGATAAGTTATGCTCTATCAGTAGAGGTGTCCCGATGATTCTGAATGTCTCGTAGTAGTAGGTAGGCAGTTGCTTGCCCTGGATTTCCGACATCGTTGAACCAATAAAGTTGTTGTGGGTTTTTATTGGATTTTTCCCATAATTGTATCCGGTTCTTAGAGAGAGGTGTTTTATGGGTTTATACTGGACTCCAAGTCCAACGACCCACTGATCCTCCCAGTCAGACTCCTTGTAGCCTTTGGCATTTGCCCAGTTTAACCACTTAAGGTCGGTCTCAAATAACAACACATCCTTTAATGGTTCAACTGCCACACCAAAACCAACCTGTTGCGGCGACTCTAATTTAAAGTTGTCGGCAGAGCCGTCACTGTTTAGATCATAGATGTTTTTATAGTTGATGTTTTGAGCAGACGTGTATGTAGCTCCAAGCGAAACTATATCCGTCAGTTTGTATCTGGTTCCAAGTAAGACTCCAAGAGAGTATCCGTTGGTAGAACCATTCCCCAGGTCGAAGATACCGTAGTTGATCTGCGGAGATATGCCAAAGGAGAGCTTATCCGTAGGTCTATAGGAGACGTAGGGGGCGACCTTCAATACCTGGAGTTGGGCGAGGCTTACGGCAGTAAGAGGGAGTTTCCCCAGCGCCCCCAGGTTATAGAAATAAGGCTGTTCTATTTTGGTGTTTCTGTAGTCAACCCCAAAGCCTGATGCCCCGGCCATTCCAAAGCCGACCGACCAGGCATTGTTCAGGGGGACTGATACGGCAATGTTGGGTACGACAAATACATGCTCTGCGCTCCTGTCGCTTATAGTTGAACCGCTGATATTAATGGTTGCCCGTGCCTTTGGCATTAACAGGGAGCCGCCTATGTCAAAATCATACTTTAATTCCCCATCAGCCGTTGCACCGGCTGGATTGGAAAACACAACGCTCAATGAATCCAACGGTTGCGCTATACCGACTCCTCCCATGGAAGTGGATATTGGCCCTATCCCGTGGAGGTTTGTTCCATTTGTCGCAAAAACAATTTCAACATTCAGGGCTAATCCACAGATTAAACCTAAGACAAAAACCAATAAACGCCTGACATTAACCATCACTAACACTCCTTTGCTGCTCTAATCTTAATCTATATCAATGGCTAAACCATCTCTCTAAAGTGATCCCAAAAGTCGTTTTTCAAAAACCATCATGATGTAATTTATACCCGCTATTGATAACCCTTATAGCTGCCTCTACTACGGCAGTATCGTAGGTTACTGCCGCATTTTTATTGAGTTCATCAAGTGCATAACTAATATCCCTGGCAGGTCTGTAAGGTCTGTGGCTGCATATTGCCTCTACAACGTCGGCAACACATATTACCCTTGCCTCTAATAATATCTCATCACCTTTTAAGCCAAGAGGATACCCTGAACCGTTGATTTTTTCATGATGCTGGCGTACAATGTCAGCGATTGGCCAAGGAAAGTTTATCTTTTTTAGTATTTCGTAACCGTTCTCTACGTGTTCCTTGATTAACTCAAACTCCGGGTTGGTTATTTTCCCGGGTTTGCTGAGGATGTCTGTCGGTACGGTTATTTTACCTATATCATGAAGGGCTGCTGCAAAACATATCTGCTCAATAACCTGATCGGGCAATCCCATCTCTTTGGCAATGGCGTAGGACAGGCTTCTTACACGTAATTGGTGATCTGCGGTGTAGGGGTCTCTTTTTTCAAGGGTCAGCGCCATCGCCTGCAGGACGCCATCCAGGTTGCTACGTGCTAAGGAGACACTGTTGGCAAGCTCTATGTTGGCCTTCTCTAATGCAACTATATCCGTGTATGATCTTAATGAGGTTATAACGGCAGAAAATAGTTTATCAACCGTCAGATCGCTCTTTGTCTTGTAGTCATTTATATCATATTCGATTATCACGCTCCGTTCTGGTGCAGTGCCGGGTTGACCGGTGCGTAGTATAATTCTTATAGCCTTGTTTTTTAAAACATCTCGTATATATTTTGCAACACGAAGTCCGGCATTATCGTCTTCCATCACTACATCCAGGATTATCAAGGCTATATCCGGGTTATGTCCTATTAATTCTGTGGCCTCCTTCCCCGTAAATGCACCAATAAGCCTTATTGATTTGCCGTTGTATTGAAAATCCCTCAGTGCTATTTTGGTTACATCATGGATCGATAGATCATCGTCAACAACCATAACCTTCCAGAATGTGCCATTCGTTTGGACAACAGAATCATCCGCGGCGTCATCTGAAAAACTCAACTCATCATCTTCGGCTTCTTGAACAAAACCAAGCCTATTTTCACCCTCGATCACGTAATGCCTGTATCCTATTTAAATCTCATGGAAAACACTTTTTTTACCTCGACAACAATCTTTCCGCCTTAGCTCTAACTTTATATCAGTGGTTTTAGATTATCACTTACTTCATTTTTTTGTCAAGTATTTTTTTTGTGTTCGGGGCTAATTTGTTCTCATTGCCCATACCACCCTCCCCTAACCCCTCCCATAAAGGGAGGGGGATATCCTGAAAAGCGGTATACAACGGAAGTTCCAGAACTTACAAGGTAAAATAGTGCTGTAGAAGGTTGAATATATTGGTAATACGCAAAAAGGGCAGCAAAAATTTCGTGCCTGCATTTTATTTATGGCGTAACTTTTTCAAGTGTTATTTGGCAGGTTAACGCCTAACGCATTAAGAATTGTTTGGGCATCCTCACCAGGAGTTGGAATTCTCTTTATCGTTTTTTCCAGCAAGAGATATTTCGTATCCTCTTTAAATTTCATGGTAAACAGTTTTTCACCCTGGTGACAATCCTTCTGGTATCCTCTTTAAAAAGCAGGGTAAATTTTATTTCACGGTCAAAAGACATGGATTCCTGCTTTCGCAGGAATGACAGTTACAGCCGTTTTCCAAGTGCGTCATTCCTGGCTTGACCAGGAATCCAGGATGCGTAAAAGTATAGTTACCATGAAATTTAAAAAAGAAGGCGTTATATCTTTCTCCTGTAAATCCTTTCATCCGTGCAATCCTGGTTCAGACAATCCCTGATGTTCACTTAAATGTGACATTGTCAAATTATAAACGCCAGCCAAAATAAAAACAAGAGAATTTTACTTCACATAACCTTCTTGTCTTTTCTTTCAGGCTTTTGCCATGTCCTTGATGACATCGATGAGCGCCAGAGCGGCTGCCTTTGGGCCTTCCTGCTCAAAGCCTTCGATGCCGAGTCTTGTGCGTATCTGCCCAACCTTCAGGCCGAGTTCAAAGAATTTGGCGAAGTAGCTTTTGGCGATTTTTTCGTGTGCCTCCTTGCGCTGTGGAGGGCCAAAGGGATTGGCAAAGTATGTGCGCACGATTCCCTTTTCATCCGTGGTGCCCTTTGCCAGCCGATGACCACTCTTAAAGACACAGATGGCCTCATCGGGGGTATCAAATAACTCTATGAGCTTGTTTTCTTCGGTGACATTTTCATAGTTGTTGGCGTAGAGCACGATGTCAACCTTGAACCCCTTGACGATGTTATGATAAGTCGTTACGGGGATTATGAGCCTGGCGTTTGTCTTATCAGGGTTCATAAAGATACTCCTGTCGATTTCCTCGTAGGCATATCCCGGCTGCAGGTCATCGAGCCTGACAAATGCGCCTATTTCCGTGCCGTAACCAACCACCTCGCCCTGGTCATTGATACCCAGGGACCCCATGTCGTCGAAGATGATCTTTATTCCGTTGACATAGTCCTCGCAGTGCGCCCTGAAGGCCTCAAGCGTCTCCGACTTTCCGGCGCCGCTATCGCCAACGATTACCACGGAGGCGGTTGCTCCGGTTTTGAGCTGCAGATGAAACATGGCGCCATGAACGGGCAGCCTGTTCCTCTTCATCATCACAAGGTTGTGCATGGTCAGGGCAAACTTCTTGAAGTATCCAAAGTAGTCTATTTCTTCGGTATGGCGCGCAAAACCTACCATCAAAGAGTTCTTGGCATCATCGATGTAGACCGTGTTGTGCGGATATTTCATCTCATCAACACCAAACAACAAGATGATATCAGGTCTCTTGCCTTCCATCTCCTCGTACTCGGCGATCTCAAAGAGGTTGCACAGGGACAATCCCTGGGATATAAAGTCGTAGTGAAAGTATATAAATGCCAACAGTTCGCCAATTTTAGCTGGAAAGGCGATGAATTGGTCAGTTTGCAGTTGGAGCATTTCGTCATATATTTGCTGTACCTCCTGGAATGCCCCTTTGCGCTTGGTCACCTTTGGATATAGTATTAGCGGTGCCTCCATCAGGGTCAACCTCACAAACGGGATGTTCTTGATGGCCGACAGATAGTCGGGGCAGTCCCATTCGATGCCCTCAAGGAGCATTCCCATGTTTACACCGGCAGGCAGTTGACGGTATGTGCGTGGATTTTTGCCCGTCAGGTTCTCTCTGACCTGTCTGTATACACCGATTATCATTTTTCTCAGGTCAACGTGGGACTGTATGAACTGCTCGTGATGTATGCCCTGTCTGGTGTACTGTGAGCGTTTGGGCGCCTCCATATACATAAATCTCTCAAACCTACGCCAATAATTGTACATTTCCTCTATAAACTCAAGCATGGATTCCGTATCGGAAAGGACGCTATTATATTCAGCCTTGAACTTGACTACTTCATCGATCTTATGACTGACCAGGAGCCTGAACATGCCTATCAGGAAATCAACCAGCTCTCCGTTTTTATTAAATGTCACGTTTTGTTTAAAGAATGTAAACAACGGGCTTTCTTTTTGTTCCAATCTGTCAATAAATCGTCTCAGTATCTCATCAAACAACTCGCTTTGAAGCAGTTCGTCGTTCGTCTTACAAAAGACGGAGGCGTAATCAAAGATTACCTTATTCCTGGTAAACGTAAGTGGTTCAATCATTATGACTCCTATGTCAATATCTTGTGTGTGGAGGGGGTCTCAACCTGAGTCTGCCCCCTGCTGTACTTATTGTAGTCCCTTTGCTCTTTTGCTGAGAGGGATGCTGATCATCACCTCGTCTGAGTTGTTGACCTTTCGTATCAGTACTTCTATACTTTTTACGTCAAACTGTTGGTATTTGGCAAATATTGAGGCGATGTCACGTTGCAAAAGCTCCGAAAAATTCGGCGGCAGCCCCTGCCGTTCGTAAGAAAGCACCATTGTAAGCCTTTCCTTGGCTGTATCCGAAGAACAACCCTTTCTGAAATACCCAAGTAACGACATGTGCCCTACCTCCTTCTAAACCAAGCAATCAAACCCTTTGAACCATTAAGCTCGTTAAACGGTATATCCTTCCCCTCAAGCCTGTCGGCCACATTAATAAAGGCCTTTGCCACGGCATTGTTTTTTGTAAGCACAATTGGCTCGCCCTTGTTGGTGTAATCGACGATCTTTTCATCGTCGGGGATGATGCCAATCTTTTTGATGTGCAAAATCTCCTCGATATCCTCGACCGAAAGCATTTCACCTTTTCTGACCTGATGCACCTTTATCCTGTTGATGAGCATCCTGATGCTTGTCTTCTCCATGGACTCAAGCAGTCCGATAATGCGGTCGGCGTCTCTGACGGATGATACCTCGGGGTTGACCACCACGATGGCGTCATCGGCAGGCATTGCTGCCGTCTTAAAACCGCTCTCTATGCCCGCCGGCGAATCAATCAGGACGTAGTCGAAGTTATCCTTGATGCCGTCGATGATTTCGGCGAGCTGTTCAGGCTTTACTGCCTCTTTGTTCTTGGTCTGCGACGCCGGCAGCAGCCACAGCGGGAACCCCCTTTTGTCCTTGACAAATGCCTTTTCTGCCTTGACAACGTTCTCCACGACATCAACCACATCGTAAACGATACGTTGCTCAAGCCCGAGGATCATGTCAAGGTTCCTCAGCCCTATGTCGGCGTCGATAGTCAACACCCTCTTACCGGACATGGCCAGGGCAGTCCCAAGGTTTGCAGTTATCGTTGTCTTTCCAACTCCACCCTTGCCGGAGGTTATTACGATAACTTGTGTCATAATTTATCTCCTTACGTTAGATTTTTTCTATCTGAATTGTCTTGTCTTTGACAAACGCCTTTTCCGGGTACAGTGTCTGGACATCGTCATCGGGAGGTCTTGTCACAATGTTTGCTATCTTAAGCTGCTGAGGCTTCAACGTCAGGGCTATCACCACGGCATCCTCATCCCCGCCGGCACCGGCGTGAGCCACACCCTTGAGCGCTCCAAGCACTATGATGTTGCCTGTGGCAATCACATATGCGCCCGGGTTTACATTGCCGATGATCATCAGATCGCCATCGTATGTCACACGTTGTCCACCACGAATCGTCTTGCTTACCGTCATGAGGGTCCTCTTTTCCTCGGAGGGTTCAATGACCTTTTTCTTTTCCCTGGTCTCAAGGCTAAATTGGGTCTTAACGTCTACGATAAGAGCGCCATGTTCCCTTAACATTTCGTGTAACCTGCCCCTGTCGCCATCGGTGAGGTCAAGGCCGTTGGTGTTTATCACGACCTTTGAGTTGCTGAAAAACGACGACGACATCTTAAGTTCGATATCCCTGAGATTGTCCTCGATTGACGTCAATGAATCCAGGTTTATCAGCAACGCCGGTATCGTTATACCTTTTATC
>NZ_JABXWD010000530.1 GCF_019173545.1 Candidatus Magnetobacterium casense
TGGAAATCAACCCCCGGACGGATACCCCGTAAGTGATAATCGACCTTGTTGGCCCCGCTTACGTAGACACCGGTGCTGATGGCGTTGTCGGCGATGATCCGCAGCTTGTGTCCCATCGGACCTATGAACCCGGCCTCTATGCCGAGGATGGCTTTGACTTCGTCCTTGTGTGCAGGGCGGAAGTTGCCAATGATACGGTTGACCTTCTTTTCGTGAAGCACCTGGTCACCCCTGATCAGGGCCAGCACGGGGGCAGTGTCGCTGATCAACAGCAGACTCTTGATAAAGTTCTCCGCCCCAAGCCCCATGAAGTGTGACACCTCCTCAACCGTCCTCTTCTGCGGTGTGGAAACCTCCTGCTGTGACGTCTGCGCATACTGATACACCGCCGATACGGACACCGCCAGTTCCACGTTGGCCGCATACCCGCAGGAAGCACAGATGGCCACTTCGTCCTCACCCGCCAGCGACGGGGCCATGTACTCGTGAGCCGTAGCCCCTCCCATCATGCCAGGGTCAGAGTCAACGCGGTAGAAGGTCAACCCACAGCGCTCAAATATCCTGTCGTATGCCTCGATGTGCAGGTCGTAGTTTTTTTGTAGTCCTTCGTCATCGACATCGAAGCTGTAGCTGTCCTTCATGATGAACTCCCGGGTTCTGAGCACCCCGCTCTTGGGGCGCGCCTCATCACGCACCTTGGTCTGTATCTGGTACCACACCTGGGGCATGTCCCTGTAGGAGCGTATCTCCCTGGAGGCCAGCCACGTCATGATTTCCTCGTGGGTCATGGCCAGGCACATGTCGCGTCCAGTGCGGTCCTTGAGGCGAAACATCTCCTCTTTGATCTCATACCACCGCCCGGTCTTTTGCCAGACCTCCGCCGGATGAAGCACCGGCATCGAAAGCTCCTGCGCCCCAATGCGGTTGAGCTCCTGGCGGATGATGTTGTTGATCCGGTTTAAGACCCGCCAGAACAGTGGCAGATATATATACAGCCCGGAGGCCAACTGTCGCACATACCCACCCCTGAGCAATAACACGTGACTTATCGCCTCGGCATCAGAGGGCATCTCCTTCAAGGTTGGTATTAATGTCTTTGAGTATCGCATGTATTCTCCCATGTTTTTGTTTTTTTCAGATTCGGCACCGTTAATCTCTGAGTAAGGCTATAATGCTGTAAATTTTAGCCGAAGAGGTGTCTCCTCTTCTTCTTGTATATGGCCTTGCCCCTTTTTAAAGTGGATGCTTATCGCTGCTTAGGTGTGGAGGCGCTCTTTATAGTGAGAAATAACGTCCCAGTCTTTGTCGCTTCTAATTTTAGGAATTTCCGGCTTAGTATGTCCAATATATTTACTTTTACTGTAATAGTTCACCCCCCTAAGAAAAGAAAGAAGGAGGGCGGTTTACGGCAGGGGTGCCTCACCCCCTCCTCAGACCTCCCCTGCAAGGGGGCCAGACCCCTTGACCCCATTATATATTGTTCACAGTGTAATCTTTCCATATGTATACCTGAACTATTACTAAAAAACCTATATTCTATATATACCACAATGCTATAATCTTTGTCAACAGCGATAAAAAAGGGCGGCTCCACCTCCAAGGTAGAGCCACCCGCTGCTTACAGTCAAATTTCGGTTTTGTTTCCGTTACTTGTGTGCGCTTTGGTTGTGGTCTTTGTCGAGCTTGCCCATTAACTTTAGCGTATATGACACCAGATGCCACCTGTCATCCTCGTTTAGGGTATCCTGGTAGGAGGGCATACCGGTGCCATCGAGGCCGGATGTAAACGTCATGTAGATGTCCTGTGGTCTGGAGCCTTTCTTGAGGTCACCGGTCTGGAAGTTAAACGGCAGTATCTGATCGCCCCAATCGTCCTTGATCTCCTCCGATTTGGAGCCATCACCCTTGCCGGTTTCTCCGTGACACTCCCAACACTTCATGTCCTTGTATATCTTCTTGCCCCTGT
>NZ_JABXWD010000531.1 GCF_019173545.1 Candidatus Magnetobacterium casense
GTCGGTCAAGTGAACTATTTTCAATACAAGGTCTCCTCTTTCTTGTAATGCAGGGGCACCGAACGACCCGACAACTTACAAATGTCCCGGTAGTATGGAGCATGTAGGATGGAATGCTCGATTAGATTTATCACCATTTCATGCTCTCCTTCCGGGGTTTCGATGTCTAGAGAATCATAGGTCTGGAGGCCACAAGAGGCAAGAAGGTTGTGGGAATGAAATTCTTCAAGAAGAAGCGATGCTGCGGACAAGAGGATGTTCGCGGCGATGGCTTGAGGGAAGATGTTCATTACTACTTTACCAAGAGTTTCACGGTTATAGGTGGAGGCTCCGGGAACGTAGCGGGAGGTTCCTGTCAGCGGAAGGCGGACGTACCCGGTGCGTCCGGCTTCTTGGATGACAGACTCTCGCCATTTCCAGAGGATGGGATAGGTAGCAGCATATCGAGAGATAAACTCTTGGGCTTTAGCTTTTGAGATAGGGAAGTTAGCCTCTTCGGTGAGAGACTTCCGAAGAATGGAGGCTTCCCCTCCGTACACGATTAAAAAGTTGACCTTCTTGCCGATGTAACGGTAGCGTTCGGGGGTGAGGCCGTTGGGAATGATAGGCCCAAAGATTCCCTTAGCTGTTTCGAGGTGGGGGTCCCGGCCCTCAGTAAAAACGGATACGAGAGTGGGGTCTCCGGAGAGGATGGCTAGCACCCGAAGTTCTATGTGAGAAAGGTCTACGTGGATGAGGTAGCCAGGACGGAAACGGCAGGTCATGGTTTTACGGATGTCTGAGGGGTTGGTTTGTAAACCGGGGCGGCGGCAGGTAACACGGCCCTGTTTGGTTCCGCCTTCTTTGTCGTCGTCGGAGTCTCCCCGGCCAGTGGTGGAGGGAGTGGCGAACCAGTCAGGATGGGCAACTCCGATGACTTCTCCGGTTCGGGTGCCTCTCCAGATGAGGGACCCTACGTCACGAGGTGTAGTGTGCCCGTCTGATAGAAGGTTAGCGATGTAAGTGTTTCGGAGTTTAGCGTTCTTACGGAAGGACCGGATGTCTGTGAGGAGTTCGTGGTAGGGTGAGGAGTCGGGGAGCTTAGAAAGAATTAGGTTTACATTAGCTTTACAAGTGGAAACTCTTTTTTTTACTTCTGAGATTACTAGTCGTTTTGAACCATAAAGTCCGGCTTCTTTCGCGGCTTCTTCTACCGCAAGGTTAGCGAAGGCGACAGACTCGTGGCCTTCTATGGCTCCGTTCCAGGTAGTGAGTGTTTTTTGGTATAGGGTTCGGCAGGCGTCGTCGTAGGTGGTATGGAGTGATTCAAGGGCTGGTTTAGAGAAGGTGACTCCGTTTTCAGTCATGTCGATAAGAAGCCAGATTAGTTTGGAGTACCAATTTATACAGTAGGGGGAGAGCTGTTCACAATCCGGGCCATAGTTATCCCGCATCCGGGTGGCCAAGAGATCGTAGAGGTGTCGGGCGGTGAGACAATCGAGAGCGTTGTACCGGAGGAGGGCGGGGTCTGAAGGAGACGGGTAAGTAAGAAGACCGTCCGCGACTCCGGCTTCGTAGGAGGAAAGCCCAAAAAGACCGGCGATGGCTTTGAGAGAACGTTCGGGGCGAGCGGGTGATTCGAGGTAGCTTTGAATCAACACGTCACGGAGAGGAAAGCGTTGAAGGTTCGAGAGGCCGGGGAGGTTCGGATAACAGTATCGGAGGTGGAGGAGATCGAATTTGATATTAGCACCGAGAAGGGACCCTCCGGCGGAGTAGGCGGAGGAGAGCCAGTCTGAGAGGCGGGAGAGGTGAAGGGGGTTAGAAGGATGAAAGTAGGCGTAGTGGGTGGGGTCGAGAGAGATCCCGACGAGGGGAACCACAACAAGCTAGAAGATGCGGAACTCCGGGCAGTTAGACAGTTAGATGTTGACCGGGCGATTATCTATCTCCTGGAACGTTTCAAGGAAGAGATTCTCGCTAGCC
>NZ_JABXWD010000532.1 GCF_019173545.1 Candidatus Magnetobacterium casense
TCAAGGACGCCTCTTCTGATCGCTTTGATGTAGTCTTCGATATTTTTGTCTATGTTGTCCTTGTCTATCTCTGGTTCTAGCATCAACGATGAGAGACAAGTCATCTCCTGAGCGGTAAAAAACGCAGCAAGGCTCTCAAAGGACGGCTTGACCACTCCCCCGATAAGGGCCTCAAAGACCCTCCTGACAAGGGCATTGCTCAGACAATCCAGGCTCAACCGTTCCTTAACAATCTTCAGACCGTCGGGAAAACACAGACAGAGATTGAGGAGTGTCTCCTCCACAGACCTCTTTGGTAGTGCCGGGACATTACGTGTGGATTGCGAGAGTGAGGAGGGTTTGCCCTTTCCGATGTCGTGCCAGAGCACCCTCTCTGATATGGCGGCCTTGTTGGAGAACTCGGTTATCAGCGACCCCCTCAGAACGGTATCCTCTACGTCGGAGATACAGGCGTATAGTTCCCTGAGGTTATCCATACCGTAGCCCCCGGCAGTCAGAAAGAAGTCAACCAGTCCCTGTGACTTCAGTATCATCTGCCTGAAGGCGTCACTGCCCCTTGCCCTGAGAAAACTGTCAGGGTCATCCTTCTGTGGCAGGATTATGGCCCTGGCGCCGAGTCCGTTTTTGCAGATGGTGGCCATGGCACGCTTTGCCGCCTTTATCCCGGCATCATCGCCATCAAAGACGACATAGACCTGACTCGTATACCGTCTGAGTATCCTGGCTTGCTCATGCGTCAGGGCCGTCCCAAGGGGGGCACACACGTTGACAAACCCGTACTGCGCACACACGATGACATCCAGGTAGCCCTCTACCACAATGGCATAATTACTCCGGGCGATCTCTTCCCTGGCCATGTATAAGCCAAACAGTGTCAGTTTTTTCTTAAACATGGAGGTCTCTGCCGAGTTCAGATACTTGGGCTGGGCATCGCTGTTGATGACCCTGCCACCAAATGCTATTGTCTGCCCGTGTACGTCCGTTATGGGAAAGATCACGCGGTTACGGAATACATCGTAGGTGCTGCTGTCTCTTTGATACACAAGTGCGGCGGCCTTGATGTCGTCATCAGCAAACCCCTGTCGTCTGAGATACTTGCGGAGGTTGTCCCAGCCCTCTGGCGCAAATCCAAGTGAAAAACGTTCAGCAATCTCAGAGGTAAGACCGCGATTTTTGAGATATTGTTGCGCAACCAGGCTCTTTTTCAGCATGTCGATGAAAAAACCCCTTGCCGCAGTGAGCACCTTTAAATGGACTGTTCTGTTTTCCGGGTCATTGGTTGTCGCCGCCCCTGTTGCTGCATTTGGATGGGAGCGTTGCACATTGAAATCGAAGCTGATGCCACAACGTTGCGCCAGAAGCTGCAATGCCTCAACGTAGCCGAGGTGCTCCTTTTTCATCACAAAGCTGATGACATCCCCACCGGTGCCACACCCAAAGCAATGAAATATCTGCTTGTGTGGCGTCACCATAAAGGAAGGGGTTTTCTCCGCGTGAAACGGACAAAGCCCCTTGTAATTTACACCAGCCCTCTTGAGCTCAACATAATCAGAGACTATCTCAACTATATCGGCCCTGACCTTGATCTCTTCCGAAAGACCCTGGTAATCTGTTGCCATAAAGTCCCCGACTCTCTGATTAAGTCAATACCCAGGCATATGAATCAAAAAAACTGCTACCCTTTCGCTCTTGCCACATTTTACTTGTCCAGGTGAGCGATTATTGAGCTACCGATACACGTCTTGTAGCTTTTTTACGGGCGGCAATGACTTTCTTTTTCTTCCTTATGCTAGGCTTCTCATAGTGTTCTCTCCTTTTCACATCAGATAGAATACCCTCCTTTTCGCACTGTTTCTTAAATCGCTTCAGTGCAAAAAGGAGGGTATTCTATCTGATGTGAAAAGGAGAGAACACTATGAGAAGCCTAGCATAAGGAAGAAAAAGAAAGTCATTGCCG
>NZ_JABXWD010000533.1 GCF_019173545.1 Candidatus Magnetobacterium casense
CCTTGAGTTCAGCCCCAGGGGCAAGGTTAGAGACGACATCGAGGCGGGCTTCTTCGAGTTGACAGGAGGGCTGCCGGTACAGACCGATGGCGGACTGAAGTCCTTCGGACATCCAATTGGTGCCAGCGGGCTAAGGATGATGTACGAGGTTTACAAGCAGCTTCAGGGCAAGTGCGGTGAGAGGCAGTTGAAGAATCCGAGACTGGGCTTGACCCATAACCTCGGTGGGTTCCCTGCTAGTGCCACTGTAAGCTGTTGTATAGCTGGTCTTTAAGCTAACAAAGATTTGAAGGTAAACAAATAAGTTGGTGCTTCTCGAAACGAGAAGCACCAACTTACATTCTAGTCTTTCCTATCTAGCCCCTTATTTCCACTGCACTCTTCCCGGAATGCCCTTCTCCAGGTCGTCTATCGCTTCTTTGATCATGTCGTCTATAATCTGCTTGGAGGTCCTTCGCCTGTTCAGGAGCCTGGTGGCTTGACCGCACGGGGTTACAAGCATCTCGTTGTACATCTTCTCGTCCTTATTATCAAAGCAGTAATCTATGATGTCCTGCATAAGGATAAGGTGCAGCGGCCAGCCCAGAGGAGGCAGTGGTCCCTCATCCCAGGCCCTGGTTATAGCCATCTTGAGCTGACGCATGGTCTTGCCGCTGAGCCCCTTGGTGATAACCGCATCTTTCTCGGTGGCGGCGATGACCCTGTCCTTCTGGCCTTCAGTAAATGTTACCTCGGGAGTGAGCAGGAACATGGAGCCGCACCAGACTCCTTCTGCTCCCAGAGCCAGGGCAGCCACTAGGCCTCTACCGTCCGCGATGCCACCTGCGGCAGCCACTGGGGTTGGCTTCACGGCGTCTACTATCTGCGGTACTACGGACATGGTGCCGATATTGCCTGTGTGTCCGCCGGCATCGTAGCCCTGGGCAACTATAACATCGCATTTATCTTCGACGTGCTTCAATGCCATCTTAACGTTGGCACCGATGCCGATGGTCTTTATGCCGCGCTTCTTGCACTCGGCCATTACCCAGCCCAGTCTGCCAAGACCCGCTGCTATCACCGGCACATTGTTATCCAGGCAGACCTGGAGCATCCTCTTCGTCCCCTCCATAGTACACATATCCACTTGTCTGCTGCTAACATAACTGGGGGGAACTTTGAATTTCTTCCTTAGTTCCTTCTCGTAGGCTTTGTACTCTTCGGGGATATATTCCCTGAGCTTCTCTTTGTCTACTCCGGCCATATCCTCCAGGGAATCCGGCAGTAATATGTCGATAGCGAATGGTTTTTTAGTGCCCTTTCTGATCTGCTTGATCGCTTCATTAAGCCCATCGGCGGTGTAGGTAGCTCCACCTAACGTGCCCAGTCCGCCGGCCTCCGATACCGCAATGACCAGAGGGGGGTCTGAGAATCCGCCCATACCAGCCTGAATTATGGGGTACTCAATGCCGAGCACATCACAGATTTTAGTGTGAAACTTCAACTTGGTTTTCGCCATTCTTGCTTACTTTCCTTTCTTTTTAGGTGGCAGCGCAACTGTAGCTGTCCCGGGGGTGGTTACCTGTCCCTTGCCATTCTCCAAACCAATCTCGAGGTCTACCAGATGCTCGTCTTCCTCAACATACTTCTTAGAGACCTTGCCTTTGCAGTGCCAGGTCTCTCCTTCGACAGGCTCATTCATTGTCTGCATCTTGCGTGGAAAATCCAGACCGCGGTACTGGCAGGAGAACTTTTTGATGGTACCATCTTCTCCCATCCAGCCGGTGACGAACTGGATAAGCCAGGCATGCTTGAGCAGGCCATGTACAATGACGCCACCAGTGCCCTGGGTCATCGCAAATTCTGTTTCATAATGATGGGGGTTGAAATCGCCGCTGGCGCCTGCCCATTTCACCAGCATCAGAGATGTTGCTATCTTGGGCAGAGGAGGCATTTCGGTGCCAACATCAACGTCT
>NZ_JABXWD010000534.1 GCF_019173545.1 Candidatus Magnetobacterium casense
TGTATAGCTTGAGGTACTCCAGTATCTTGGTGAGGACGGTACGGGTTATGAGCTTGAAGTCAAAGCCGGCTGTCAGCTCCTCAAACAGGACGTTTACAAGGGACTCCAGACGGAAGGTCAACCCCAGGGCGTCAAACTTGGTCTCGTGGTAGCTGCCGTACATGGAGGGTATCTCCGTGGATATGTGCCGCTTTCTGTAGATGTCTTCCCTGACCTCATAGACCTGATCTGAGAGGATCAGCTCCTTGAGCTGAATGAGGTATGTCAGGATGGCGGAGAGTTTGCTGGTTGTGTGTTCCCCCGACAGGGCACGTAGCAGGGGGGCGGAGTCCGGAAATACGGGTGAGTGTATTTGGCTTATGTAGCTTTCTATGTCATGTGCGCTGGTGCTGTATTTCTGGTCGAGGAGTCTGTAAAAAGAGATGGTCAGGGCGACCTTTTCGACGTCTGCTGCGTAGGTGTCGCCTAGCTCTCTGAGCACCTCACCAAAGTAGTCCTCCTGAAAGCGGAGCAGGTCCGATACCCTGGTCAGGCCCTTGGTCTCAAAGATGTGTTTGAGTGAGACATGCAGGCCGTCTATGAGCGGGCCGGTTGTTTGCACCTGGTTGTAGATATCCGGTGGCAGATAGTGTGTAAGTACCTCCTTGTTGCGGGTTCTCCAGAACTCCAGGGTTGCCTCGGCCAGGGCGGTTATCTTGTTTGAGCTTTCGACGTGGCTCTGTTTTCTCAGGAAGTGAACCAGGGCATCGTTGCGTTTGCAGGAGTCGTCCATGCGGGTTGAGATGTCCCGCAGCAGTCCTTCGGCCCCAAGCTCGTTAAAGTACGTGGGGAAGAGTCGCGTCAGTTGCTTGACGAGATTGTAGACCGGCCTTATGTCGGCGTTTAGGAATTCCGTTATGTTGCGTGGAAACAGGTCCGTGTCCTTGATGAGCACCCCGCACAGGGACAGGTGGATGATCAGCGAAGAGAGCAGCTTTTTCGAGCTTATCGGATTTAGCCTGATTAGCTCCATCCACGTGCGTATGTTTTCGATATGAGCGGCGTTGCTCTGTATCTGCCAATCGTTATTGATCCCCCTGAAGTCGGGCGATTGAAACCCAAGGGGGTCGATGCCGTAGCTTAGGAAGTTTATGAGGTCGCTGTCATTGCTTTCGTAGACGCCCTTGCCCATGTTCAGGACACACCTCAGCACGGTGCTTGGATATCGTTGTACGCTGCCCTTGAGGATCGTGAGAGTCTTTTTGATGAGGGCCTTGTTTTGATCAAAGTCCTGCCGGACTATCATCAGCTTTATGATGCGGTTGATCTCCCTGATGGCCTCCTCGTGGATGTTTGAAAGGCCCGGGGTGTTCATTATGTGAAACAGGAATATGATTTCGTAGTTGTACTTGATTTTCTCATCAAGTGTGGCACGGGCAATCTTGGGCGGGATATCGTTAAAGAGGGCGACGATGTCACCGTACCCCGGCAGTTCAATCAGCGCCTTGAGTGTGGTGGCGGGGACTGCGTCATTGCCCTGTATGATTGCGTTGAGGCTGCCCTGGCACGCCCTGAACTTGTCCAGGGATATCGGCTCAAACATGGCGATGATCTCAGGCGGTAATTGCTGCCCTGCCTCCTGTGTCAACCAGTCCTTGGGTTCCTTTTCGGTAAGCCAGTAGTCGTATGTATATCTCAGGAAGTGTATCAGCAGGGAGTTAAAGACCTTGAGAGTGGTCTCAAGTTTGTCGGCGTGGTCAACATCCGTCAGTTGTGTGGCGGTGTTGTAGAAATGTCTGGCCAGTTTGTTTATCTGGTAGTAGCTCTTTGCAACGATGATAAACAGCTCACCGGGGAGGTTGTCCACCAGTCTGAGTGCGTGGCTTATGACGGGCAAAAACGTTGGCAGGGCATTGCCCGTATCCCTTGCGAGTTTTTGCATAAAGAGGTAAAACAGACTATAGGCATCAGAGCG
>NZ_JABXWD010000535.1 GCF_019173545.1 Candidatus Magnetobacterium casense
TATAAAGTAGCACGTCCGAGGTGTTTTTAGCAACCTTAATTCCCCTGCCGCAGAGGAGGTGGTTGTCTACGTTGAGAGTGCTTAACTTTGACACATCAAAGCCCTTTCCTTCGTCCGTTATAGTGGCAAGGAGGAAGTCCCCGCACTCTGCTGAACCACTGAAACCGGGAGTGTGTATTATGTTTAATTCAACCATTATCTTTTTATCGTTGTCCTTTTGCCTCTCCATCAGGTATGATTCATAGGTACCATTTGACGTAAGTTCCTGTTTCAACTCAAAATCGAGTTCCAGTGAGCCATGCTCATAGGCATTCATAATAATTTCGGAGAACGAGTTGATAAACAGTGCGCTACACCTGTCATTGACATGCAATTGCTGGAGATAGTTCTCAACCTCGGCTGTTACAGTCTGGACGTCGTCGAGGGTGCTGTTGGTGACCATCGTTTTGGAGCTGCAGTCCTTGTAGTCGAACTTGTTTAAAAGTATAAAGGTCACGTCATCGCCGGGGGTCGTGACGTGTTCGCTGAAGCGTTTATAGAGGTCGTCTTTAAAGTTGGAGGCCATAAAGTCTTTCGTCAGGAAATCCTGGTACAGGGTCTGACCGTTGTCGCACCAGCTCTCACTGAGTCCGTCGCTGGCGATGAGTATCCTGGTGAAGTCTGTCATGTCGTATGTGTCAATAGCGCCTGGTATGCGGTACTTCATAATGGGGATGTTGTTGCTCTTGATCTGGATCAGTTGACCGTCTCGCCTGAGTACCAGCATGGGGGGCATGGAGTACATGGAGGTGTGCATTTTGTAGTGGTTGAAGTCTATGTAGACGAAAGAGGCACAGACGATCTCCTCGTTGAGCAGCTCCTTGGCTATGAAGTCTGTGTAGAGGCGCAGGAATTCGCTGAAATCAAAGCAACCCTTGTCGATGGCTCCGTCTATGAGGTGGTTGACAAACGACGTCGTAAGGATGGAGGTTACCGATGCAGAGAGTCCCTTGCCCATGGCGTCAATGATGAATAGTATAATTTCGCCGGTGCTGAGTTCCCTGATGGAGTAACTGTCACCGCTGAGGATGTCCAGCGGCATGTAGTGGCTGTCGATACACCAGAGGCTACAGGCGTCGTCGTCGTCATTGATAGTGTTTATTCGTTTGAAGGTGAAGTCGTTTTTTATTATCCGCAGTTCCTTCAGGAAGGCCATCTCTTGTTGTGTGAAGTGGTATTTTTCTCTGTAGCGCAACAGTTCCAGTTCCTGTTGCTGGGTTTTTTGGGCCAGGTTTTCCATGACCATCTGTGAGACGGCAATCTCTATGGCTCTTAACAGATTTGGCACTATTATGGGTTTGGTGACAAACTGCGTAACGCCCTGATTTATTGCGTCGATCAGGAATTCCGAGTCTATAAAGCCGGTGATAAGGATTATGGGGGTCTTTCTGTCATCTACCCTGATACTCTTGATCAATTGGAGGCCGTTGACCTCCGGCATCAGGTAATCGGTCAGGATGAGGTCTACGTTGTTTTGCCGGTATTTTTCATATCCGTCCTTGCCGTCTTCGGCCAGGATGACGGTCTTAAACATTTTCTCAAGGCGATTGACCAGTTGGATTGGTCTCTCATCCTCTACGTACAGGGCTGTCAGCTCCCTGGTTATCTTAAGCAGGTTATCGTATTGCATATATGTAACTGACGTTAAGCCTGTAGTGAGTTACTATACGGCATTTATTATATCGAGGGCGTCTCTTTTAAGGTCCTGGATGTCTTCTACAGACATGTACAGTTGAACCGGCACCTTTGGGTGCATTTTTACCCAGGCTCCGATGTCCTTATAGAAACCCACGGCCCTTACGTTGTCGTAGCCCTCTCTGAGGTACTCGGCCAACAGCAGGATGGCGGCTAACGTGCGGGTGTCCTGACGTTCGTGTATGCTAACGTCTACGTAGTGATGATAGC
>NZ_JABXWD010000536.1 GCF_019173545.1 Candidatus Magnetobacterium casense
CTCAAACGCCTGTAGGTCAGGCATGTTGTCTGCCTTGGCCTGCTTCTTCGCCACCATCTTGGTCCGCTGTTGCGGTGTTGTCAAACGCTGCGGCTCCGCCATTGCCAGGTCTACCACAAAGGGCAGAAGCAGCATCGCCACAAACAACACCGCACCTATTGCCGTGTAACACAAACAGCGATAACCAGGAGTGTCCTGGAGCATCAAAGAACCAGGAGTGTCTAAGAACTTGTGTTGCATATTACCTCCTTTATAAATTTTTATTTCCATGTTAAGGCAACTCCTAATAGTCTTACTTCCTTAGTATTGGCAGTTGCCCACTTCCATTTCATTGCTGTCCCTGTGCTTGTCAATGTAACTGTCCCGCCATATATCTTTTGTCCAGCAGCATAGGCCCCCTCATCTGCCAAGGTAACCTGATCCCAGGTTGTACCACTATCTCTACTTACATACCCCAATATGTCAGTGTTGAGCGTGGAACCACCTGTCACATCCTGTGACAAAAAGACAAGCCTTGCTTGAGCTGGCTGCGAGGCCGCTGTGGTAGCTATAGACGTAACATATGCGGAGGAACTTGTAACATAACCCTTTACCTCAAAAAGAAAATCTACAGCCTCCGCACTCCATGAGGAAAAATATTGAGCTTTATTTCCTCCTGAATAAGTGGACGCCAGGTTATCAGCAACCCTGATATAATTACTAACATTACCGCCACTATACTCTATATCAACACAATAGTCTCCGGCTGCACCATCGTATGGCGCAGTGAATGAATACTGCGTTAATCCACTAAAACTTGTTCCCAGGCTCCCAGCAGCCGATGACACGGTAGCCAAGGGTGACCCTGATGTATTAGGATATGCGTTTGTTCCAACTGTTGTCCCTGATTGCTTAGGCCATAAATTAACCGTAAAGTTACCACTTGGTGAGCCAGTTCTCATAAGCGCAAAACTCGCTGAGGTAAACCTGACTGTCTGCGTTGTTGTGAAACACTCGGCTAGTTTCGTATTGGAAGCACCATCGCCCAAATATCGATAATCACTAGGATTAAAATGTGTGTAGTCATAAACAGCTACACTGGAAATTACACCAGGTGTGTAATATTTACCTGAGCCGTCGTAGTTTTGGCCGCTGCATATAGCACATGTGCCCGTGCCTGTCTGGTCCTTTAGTGCATCAACGATGCCATCCTCCATGTTGTACGGATTGGATAACGATGCCGTTGCCAGCAGACGGATTGCAGTAATTGAGATATTATCCGGTATCCAGTTAGCCACACTCAGGATAACATTATCTGAGCTGAGGGTCATCGTGAAGTTGTCCACATTCGATTGCGATAACGTAGCAGTGCCGTCAGTCCCCCATGTCAGGCCACTTGGTGTTGAGCTGTCTGCCTTGAGCACTTGTCCGTTGCTCCCAACCGCCAGCACTACCGTTGCCGTGCCGTTGTCGCTTACGATGTCACCCTTGGCAGTAGTTGGTCGTAATGCGTTAAATGCTGCGGATGCCGTTGTCTGGCCGGTACCGCCGTTGGCTATAGCGACCGTGCCCGTGACATTGGCAGCGTTGCCGCTTATGTTGCCGCTTATCTGCCCACCAGTCAGTCCCGTCAACGACGCCCCGTTGCCACTTGGCGTTAAGTAATCTACGCCTGCCGTCAGTGCGTTTTGCTTGGCGTTCCACGTGGCAGCGCTGGAGATGTAGCTATCCCCTATGACCGAGCCGTGCCATGTGCCATTTACAATAGTTCCCAATGTCGTTACATTGTTGCTGCCCATCCACGTCCCCAACAGAGTTAATACGTTGGCATCTCCATAAGAACCACCACCGGAAGCGTTTATCCACTTGGACGAGGCATTGTCGTACTTTAATATCTGACCATCTGTTGGAGATGTCAGATTAACATCAGTCAACGCCGTCAGGGTAGAAGAGCCTCCACC
>NZ_JABXWD010000537.1 GCF_019173545.1 Candidatus Magnetobacterium casense
TATCAAGAAGTCTAAAATCAAAGACGCCTTCTTGCTATATGGCAGTTCTACTATTAAATCCCAGTTGGCTCCCGAACTGAGAAACTGGCGGGGGGTACACGACTGGGACTTAATAGTAGAACTGCCATATAGCAAGAAGGCGTCTTTGATTTTGGACTTCTTGATAAAGCCCTCTTCAAGTTTTACGAGCCTCTGCATTACCGTGCCAATCTCATTTGCATTTAGCCGCTCTGTTGGCTCTATTAGCACATCCTTGTCAAGCCAGGGCGACATCTTGCCGGCGAACAGGTTGCGATCCTTGAGAGTCTTTGTCAGGTATTCTATTTGGGTGCCTGTGAACCCTGCCTTTTCCAGTGCAGACCGGTTGACAAATACCTTGGTTTCTAGCATTGTTTCGGGCTTGTACCCATTCAGTATCAGTCTGGCTTCTGGCAAGGTGATCCCCCTACTCCCTAGTACCCATTTGCCCCCTGACCTGCCAATGATGGGGTTCCCAGCCACCGATAATCCCCTCCATGCCACGACATTACCTTCTGTTGTGGGGATGGATGGTCCTGAAATCTTGACGTTCCTGGCAACGGTCGTTAAAAGTGGCACGGCAGAAAGAGCTGTCATACCAACGCCCATCACCCGTTGCCCTGGTGATAATGCCGACCAGCTCTTTGCCGTTCCATATCCTATGAGTCCAGCAAGTGCTGTGCTACCGGCAACTGTTACTGCCCTCCCGGCCACCGAGCTGGTGATCGCAGCGGGGGCAAACCCTAAAATTAATAACGGAGCCTGGGCAGCGGCTATCCCCCAGTCCAGGGCCGTTACATCGGCCATTGTGTATTCTGGCAAGGCTGCCTTTGCGGGTGGAACGAAGCTAGCCAAGGCCAACAGACCCACTCTACCGTAGGAACTTTCGGACAGGTGATAAAAGTCTCTATAGGAAAATGGGACCTCATTCAGGTTCGTAACAGCTTGGGGCAAGGAGTTCCATGCGGCGAGCCTCCTTTGATAGCCAGGGTCCCAACTGAATCCCCTAGGCTTGACCCCCTTTTCCCATCTAACGATCGTCGCTTCAGTGAGTGCATTGAAGCCCTGCTCTTTCAGTATCTTCTGGGATCCTGAGGGCAGCCTGTTAAACTCCTCTTTAGTGATATACTCGTTGCCAGGAACCGGGATAATATCCCCACTTTCTACTTTCCTCTGGAACTCCTCATAGGGCTCATTGGCTGTGTCGATGGCGCTGACCATAGCGGTGTAGCCCTGTTCCTTGCCGACCTTGGCACAAGTGGTGCCGTTGGTTGCGTCATTGGCGACAAGGGCATCCCAATCCCTGGTGGTTATCCATTGGCCGTCACCCAGTTGGATGTGGTCTGCTTCAAACGCCTCCCGCATGGCAGTGTATCCCCTGCTCACAGCTATGGCGGCATACTGGTCTGGTAGAGAATTGAAGTCAGCTCTTGGCATCCACTGGCCATCTCCCAATTCGCGGTAGTCGGTTCTGAAACTTGCGATTGCCGCATCAAACCCCTCTGTCGTGACAAGGTTCTTATATTTGTCAGGCCACGGGTCCCATCCAGCCCTTGGTATATTGAGTATATCGCCTGTCTTACCATCCTTGACGCGAATCGTACCAGTCGGTGCTGTCGTGGCAGATGTAGTTTGCCTGGTCGGTGTTCGTGTGGGTAATCCAAACGACCTTGTTATCGACGACACCTTATACCCAGCCGCCTCCGCTTTGGCCCGGGCACCCTTGACATCAAGGGCTTCAACCTTGATTTTCTGCCCGTCTGCGGTCCCGACGTTGTATACCTTGATGGTGTAGTATGACTTCATAGCACCGACACAAAGCCCCTTGGCCTTGGCATCGGCTATCGTCCCCAATTCAGCTTGAGTGGCAGGCAAGGTTATTGCTGGTTTGATAGATGATAGTGAGC
>NZ_JABXWD010000538.1 GCF_019173545.1 Candidatus Magnetobacterium casense
CATATTGTGCAGTGCAGAAAGTGTATAAAAGTGAAGGCATGGATCGTTGAGGCCCTCCACCCCCCCGAAACACGACGAGCGCACCCCCTTGCGGGGTAGCGCCGACGTCGGGGGCTCGGGTTGGGGTCCCTGCAAAGTCAGGCTCAACCCGACGCCAAGCGCAGCGCCAGGCGGAGGAATAGACACAGTACAGTCATCACACAAAGGTTGCACAAGAGAGCAGGGTAAGCTACTTTATAGCTTACTCTGCGCACCCAACCCAACCAACCCAAGTAGCCTAAAGGGTGCGTTTTATAGACCTATTATAGATGGATTATCAGATTAGATTACGGACAGATGTTAGTTTCCATGATATCATTTATATCAAGGACTGGCTTAGCACGGCCCAACGGGGCTTTGCATTTGAACACAATAAGCCAGGCAATCACCATTATCATATTTATTTATTTAATATACAGCGGACAGACCAAGCTCTTAGAGACACCCTGTACAAGTACACCAAGGACAAATCAAAGTACAGTGTAAAGACCACAGCAGGAAAACATCGCGAAAAAATCCTGCCCATTATTGCATGGCAATACGGGACGGAGGATGACCTGAAGGAGCCAGTGTGGATGAAGGGATTTGACGATGAAGCAATCACAGGATTCACGATGAATGCTAAGTCATATTATGAAGCAAGAAACAAGAAGGATAACGGAGCGTTAATCACCCATGAGGACCATTACGTAGTAAGACCAGACCGAGTGTGGGAGCGCTTATCCGCACACCGACAGACATATGCAAACCTTTCCATTGATAAGATTAAGAACAAGATGATGGTGGAGTGGCTTAACAACGGAAAAGCCATCCCACGTGGAGCTGACCTACATAGATATGCAGTTTCATTATACTACATTAACAAACATGACGGTATAGTTCCAGACGATGCGTTTGAATAGCAAACCGATTATATTAATCTATATTATAGATGGCATATACTCGTAGACCCCGTCGCAAGCTTGCCCGCAAGCCCCGCCGCAAGGCCTACCGCCCTCGTCGTATGATGGTCAAACGACCGATCACGACTAACACTGCAAGTGTGAAGGAGGCGTACCAAGTTCCCGTTGTAGACGGTAACGTTGTATTTTTCAGACAGATAGCTCTCAGCGACGTCATTTATGACCGAGCCCAGACTGTAGCCCAAGCCTACCAAGAGTTCCGAATCAAGTACGTGAAGATGACCTTTAGGCCGAGTGCTGACACGTTCCCGGCCGTTGCAGGCAACATCATTCCGCAGTTGTATTGGCAGATTGACAAGGCTAATGCCATTCCGCTCACAGCGGATGCAGACACCTTTTATTCCATGGGTACCCGCCCCCGGCGAATGGACGACAAGAACTTAAGTTTCGTTTGGAAGCCGACAGTGCTGACCACCGATATGACCAACCCTGGAGTGACCAATCCAGGATCAGTGCGCTTGCGCCCCTGGTTGTCAACGAATGCTAATGCAGGCAACCCTGGAGCCTGGGCCCCGAGTGCTGTGGAGCATTTGGGATGTGTTTTCTATGTCACCAAGATTAACCCTGCAGATGCTCTAGTATATAACATTGACGTGGAAGTGGTGTTCCAGTTCCGCAAGCCGACCTGGAGAGGCGGATCTTCTACTGCAAACTCAGTTTTGCTCACGGATGGCCAAATCAAGTCAGTTACTCAGACCCCTCCCTTAGTCACATAATAAGGACCAAGACTCCCCCCTTACCCTAGTAGAATGTAAAAGTGAACATAAAAGTGAACAGAATATGCAGTGCAACGTGCAGTGCATATTGTGCAGTGCAGAAAGTGTATAAAAGTGAAGGCATGGATCGTTGAGGCCCTCCACCCCCCCGAAACACGACGAGCGCACCCCCTTGCGGGGTAGCGCCGACGTC
>NZ_JABXWD010000539.1 GCF_019173545.1 Candidatus Magnetobacterium casense
CAATCGAAACGTGCTATAAAACTGTTCACTATGAAGGGCTAAGAGTGGGAGTAGAAGAAGGGGGAACCCCCTTCTTTTTTCACTTTTCTACCCTTTACCCTTTACTTAATCATCCAGTTGGCAGGCAGTGCTTTTTCGATGTCCCCTTTGCCGGCTATACTTGTACCGTCCATAAACCAGACCGCCACGTCACCGGTGGAGGAGTCCTGCCAGAGGATGTCGTCCTTGCCGTCGCCGTTGTAGTCGCCGGAGTCCTTAAACATCCAGTTGCCGGGCAATGCCGCAGAGACAACGCCCTTGGACGTTACCGTCGCTCCATCGATAAGCCAGACCACAACGTTGTTGGTTGAACTGTCCTGCCAGAGAATATCTGCCTTGCCATCGCCGTTGAAGTCTGCCACGGCTTTTATCTGCCAGTTGGCCGATACTGCCTTTTCTATGTCGCTCTTGCTTTTAACGCTGAGACCGGCCATGAACCAGACAACGACATCCCCGTTGGTGTTTTGCCAGAGGATATCGGCCGTGCCGCCACCGTCAAAGTCGCCAACGCCCTTGATCTGCAAGCTTGATGATACTCCCTTTTCCAGATAATCCTTTGTTGCTATGCTTGCTCCATTCATGAGCCAGATGCTTACATCGCCGTTGGTGTTTTGCCAGAGGATATCGGTCTTGCCGTCGCCGTTTAAATCACCAATGCCATTAAACAGCCACTCTGTCGGCAGCTTCCTTGTCACATAGGCATGTTTCGTTATCTTGGTTGCGTTCATAAACCATATGACAACATCACCATTGGTGTGCTGCCAGAGGGCATCTGTCTTGCCATCGCCGTCAAAGTCACCCTTGGCCAGAAAGCGCCAGACGTCGGAGACCCCCTTGGCCGGATAGCCTTTAGATGAGACACTCATTCCATTGATAAGCCAGATAGCGGTGTCTCCGGTAGAGCTGTCCTGTAGAAACACGTCACTCTTACCATCGGCGTCAAAGTCATCATTGCCCCTGGAGAAGGTGACGGTAACGGTCTTTGATGCCGTCATCTTTATGGTACACTTGCCGCCGTCTGTGGTATCGCAGCCCGTCCATCCCCTGAATATTGACCCTGACTCCGGTATTACAGCTGCCGTAAGGGTCTCCTCAATGCCATCGGCATAATATGCTACGCCAGTGTTAAAGTTCCAGAATAGTATGCCCTTTGAAGCAGTAGCCGTGCCGTTGCCTGTGATGTTTATTGTAAGCGTCCTGCTCAGTCCAAAATCGGCATAGACGTTCATATCCTTTGACATCGTAACCGTGCAGGTATTACTCATCCCTGAGCAGTCACCGCTCCAACCTCCAAAAACCGAGCCGTTAAATGCGCCCGCCCTCAGGGTTACCACCGTACCATCGGGGTACTCCACCGGCCAATATTGGCTCATTTTCTATAGTTGATTCACGTTACCACC
Organism: Candidatus Magnetobacterium casense; assembly: GCF_019173545.1. Lineage (GTDB taxonomy): Bacteria > Nitrospirota > Thermodesulfovibrionia > Thermodesulfovibrionales > Magnetobacteriaceae > Magnetobacterium > Magnetobacterium cryptolimnobacter. Next base: position 1,440 of record NZ_JABXWD010000539.1, read on the forward strand.
GTACCATCGGGGTACTCCACCGTGGTTACACCACTAGACCACGGCAGATTTCCGGGGGACACCGTTACCGTGCCACCGCCCGTGCCTGTTTTTGTTACGGTGAGTAACTTGGGTCTCAGGGTAAACGTCGCCGTGGCATTGATGTTCTTCGATGTGGTTACCGTGCAGGTGGTGTTTGTTCCTGAACAGTCACCAGTCCAGCCCGTAAAGACTGAGCCATCCGATGGGACTGCCGTCAGGGTCACCACCGTTGTAGCATCTGTATACTTTGCCGTGCCGGTGTTGCCCGACCACGTCAGTTCTCCGGGGGAAACAGTTACATTGCCGCTACCGGTGCCTGTTGTGCTGACGGTAAGGCTATACATTCGGTTAAACGTTGCCGTGACATTCATTTTCTTCGTCATCACCAGAGTGCATCCGGCAACGGTGCCAGTACAGTCGCCACTATAGCCGGCAAA
>NZ_JABXWD010000054.1 GCF_019173545.1 Candidatus Magnetobacterium casense
GGAATGACAAACTTGGAAAAAGCCTGTAACTGTCATTCCTGCGAAAGCAGGAATCCATGCCTTTAAACCATGAAATTAATTTTACCATGCTTTTTAAAGAGGATACAAATATGCTAGTAAAAAATAATGAGATGCTTCATAAGGAGAAAGAAGACATATACAGATCAGGTTTGAGGAGCAGTATATATCAACAAATAGATGATACTGGTACGAAGGTAAATGGGGAGAATTATTATACGCATGTGGTATGTAATGAATTGTACGCAGCATATTTTACAACTAAGCATAAAGACAGACTAACGATAATAGATATTTTAAGAGGTTCTGGAAGTAGAAGTTACTGTTTTAATGAAGAGACATTTAAACTGCTAAAGGATTTCAGAATATCGAGTAAGATAATACATGAGTTGATGTTACTAGAGCGTGACAAAGAGTTAAGTGAAGATGAGATAAACAAGACATTGGATAGTTTATGCAATGTTAAAATAGGCAAGACAACGAGAGTAAGGATATTAGAGTCAGCAGCAATAGCCTCTTATAGAAAAGAAACAGGAGAAGAGTTAGTAAAGATACTGGTATGTGATGACGCTCCTCAATTTAAGTTGATAACAGATAAGATAGCATTATGCTGGATACACGAGGGTAGACATTATAAGAAGTTAGCGCCTGTAATGCCCCATAATAGGCAAGCATTAGACACGTTTTTAAAAGAGTATTGGGGATATTATAAGAAGTTGTTAAAATATAAGGATGAAGCGACAGAGAATATGGCAATGGAGTTAGATAAAGAATTTGATAGATTGTTTGCCACACGAACAGGATATAATGATTTGGATAATAGAATAAGAAAAACACAAGCAAAGAAAAATGAGTTACTAACAGTATTGGAATATCATGGTGTACCATTGCATAACAATAATTCTGAGTTACAAGAAAGAGCGCAAGTCAGGTTTCTGGATGTCAGTTTACAGAGCAAGACAGAAGAAGGGGCAAGAGCAAAAGATGCTTTTTTGACAAAGGATATCCTTCTGCTTATATATCATGAAATAGAAACCAGCAGCAGGAGGGTTGATTTAAAGAAACAAATAGTCGAAATAACAAAACCAATAATGGAACATGCTTCCTTGCAAAATGTATACGAACTACAGGCAGCTATTTCATCCAGGATCATAAATCGTTTTGTCAATACAATAGGATGGGATAGTGTAAGTGTCGATAAACGTCCTGTATGTGCATATGATGGGAATAGTCCAAAGTCTATATTCACCGAAACTGGTGTGAAGTCTCCCTACAAAGGTGATATCCGCTTAGACATAGCATTTCCGGGAGACAGCTTTTTCATACAATGGGTGAAAAGTCTTCAGGGGGCATTTAAGGCCAATGTCGAGCATACATATGGAACAGGGATACCGAATGAAGAAGCAAACAGGAAAATCGGCGAAAACATACAAAAAATAAAGGTATAAGGGAGAATTATCTTATGATTGACAGGCGTACATTTTTGAAGGCACTGGGGGTAGTGACGGCGGGGTTGTATGCCTCGAATGTTTCGATCATTTATGCCTCTGACGTGATTATTAGTGATTGGAGTGATGGCGATTGCGAGGATGTTCATCGTATAGGCAAGGATAAATTTGAAACCCCTGATGCCTCAATAAAAAAGGACGTTGTAATTATCGGTGGTGGATTAAGTGGGTTAACGATGGCATATTACCTGCGAGATGACGACTTCATGCTGCTTGAAAAGGACTCCGACCCCGGGGGAAATGCCAAAAAAGGGAAGTATGGAGATACCGTATATGCTACCGGCTCGGCCTATCTGGTGGATGTAGAGAGGTATTATGGCAAATTGTACTCGGAACTTGGCCTTGAACTAAAACCTATACCCAATCCCGTCGATACCGCTAAACATGAGGGACGCTGGGTTGATCTTGAAGACGGCCCGATGAAAAACCACGTCAAGAGACTCAAGAAACACATGAAAAAACTCCTTGACGGTGAGGACTTCCCCTCTATCCCAATTGAAGATGCAAAGCCAAACACCCTGAGATTAGACAAGGTCAGCTTTTATGACTATCTCAAAGGCTTACACTATCCGGAGGACTATATGGCGTACATCGATGCCTACTGTTACTCGGCCCTTGGAGGCAGTATCAGGGAGATATCCGCCTATGCCGGTGTTAATTTCTATTCCGAAATAGCCGGCAACATATATGCCTTCCCGGGAGGTAATGCCTATGTCGTTGACAGACTCATCGAAAAAATTGGCACTGAACGCATCAAGACCAAGACCACTGTATATAGCGTAAAACAGAAGGGAAGCAAGGTGTTGACCTCTTTTATGGAGGACGGGTTGTCTCATACTGTTGAGAGTAAGGCTGTTGTCATGTGCGTGCCGTATTTCTTTGCACCGAAAATTGTGGATGGTATCACAGGGAAACAGAAGAAGGATATGGAGTCACTCAGGTATGGGGCATATCTGGTGGCCAACCTGTGTTTTGATCGGCGTGTGTTCTCCGGTGGGTACGATAACTGTATGCCCGATAACAGCGCATTTACCGACTTTATAGATGCCGCTTATGTGGCGAATACAAAAAAGGAACAATCCGTCATTACGGTGTATGCCCCATACAAAAACCCCTCCAACGGTAGAAAGGCACTACGTGAGGGTGATCGCAATTCCATAGCCAAAGATATTCGTGCAGGCATTGCAAAGGCCTTTGATTTTCCTCCTGAGAGCCTGAAGGAAATTAGACTGACACGCTATGGCCACCAACTGCTGACCTCAGAGGTTGGCATTGTCCACAAGTTACGTGGAATCAAAAAGTCTGTCGGCAGCAATATAGTCTTTGCCCATTCAGACGGTCAGGCCATGGCAGCCGTCGAATCGGCAGTCACCGAAGCCAGACGTGCAATGGATAAGGTAAAACGCATAATTAAACAGACCAAATAACTTTTTCGGGGATCAAATCACTCGGGGCTCAAGTCACAATGACGAAGAGCCACGAAAAAACCAACAGAGTAAGGCAAATCCACACGTTTCTATACAACCGTCCACGCTGCTCCTGCCTTACCTCCATGACCATTTCTCTGCCCTACCTGGCAGGCATAATGAGCACGTCTTTGGGACGTATAAGATTCTTATTCACTATGTTTGACTTGTTAATGTTCCAAATCGTCTCCCATTTGGAAACATCTCCTAATTCATTTTTTGCAATCTTCATAAGAGTATCGCCGCTTTTGACTGTATAAGTATGTTGTCATTTTGCTGGTTTTTTCACATCCTTTGATTCATAAGAAAGATATTTCCTGGCAAGCTTTCTATAATCGCAGTCATCATTGTCTATACAGTCTGAATCCATGATCTTATGCAGTGCATCGTTAATCGCTACTAACATTTGGTTATTTTTCCACAAAACACCTATAGCGTATGTTAATGAATTGAGGTTAAATTGGACTATCTTTGTCGTTTTAGCATGTTTTTTAATCTCGGTGGTAGCAAAGGGAGAATCATAAATAAGGGCGTCTACTTCGTTTCTTTCAACTGCTTCAAAATATCCTGCATCGGCACCGAAACGTTTCGGGCTGGCGACAGGGTTCGAAGCCTGTTGTTTATTTTCCGGTTTCTGGTCCGGTTTATTACAAAACTGAAGTAACATAACAATTAATAATACGCCGATTTATATTTCATGGTAACTATATCTTTACGCATCCTGGATTCCTGGTCAAGTCAGGAATGACACACTTGAAAAACGCCTGTAACTGTCATTTCTGCGAAAGCAGGAATCCATGCCTATTTTAAATACGGGGTCAAGGGGACTTCTTCGTGCCTGGGGCGGCTCGCCCCTCCCCTTGCATGGGGTTCTGAAGGGGGCCAGGAGCGCATTGAGCCGGGGGACGCTGACCCCTCCTGGAGCGACAAAGAAGCAGAGCCGCCCCTTTCTTTCTTGTGCTACCATGAAATATAAAGAAGATACGTTTTTTTTGGTGCAAAAATTTCTGTATCTTAGTCACACAGCGCCGATACGAACTCCGCGGGGATGAAGTCGCGGAAGTCATCGATACCCTCGCCAACTCCGATCAGCCTTATGGGGATGTTTAACTCCTTTTTGATGGCCAGGACAATGCCGCCCTTTGCCGTACCATCGAGCTTGGTAAGGGCTATGCCGGTGACGCCGACGGCCTCGTTAAAAATGCGGGCCTGATGCAGGGCGTTCTGACCCGTTGTGGCATCCACCACCAGGAGGGTCTCATGCGGAGCGCCGGGGATGGCCTTGCCAATGACCTTTTTGATTTTCTTGAGCTCATCCATCAGCGGACTTTTGGTGTGCAACCTGCCTGCCGTATCGACGATGCACAGGTCGATGCCTCTTGCCTTGGCTGCCTCGATGGCGTCAAAGGCCACGGCGGCGGGGTCGGAGCCACCCTGATGCTTGACTATCTGAGCACCGGCACGCCTTGACCAGATGTCCAACTGCTCTATGGCAGCGGCCCTGAACGTGTCCGACGCCGCAAGGATCACCGAGTGGCCCTGGTGAATCGAGCGATGTGCCAGCTTGCCTATCGTTGTCGTCTTGCCAACGCCGTTGACTCCCACGCACAATACCACAAAGGGTCTCTCCTGGTAGAGCACAAAGGGTTGGGGCAGACCCAGGATGTCCAACATACTGCGCCTGAGGATGTCCTTAACGTCTTCGTAGCGCTTGAGGTTACCAGACCGGTAGCTGCTCAGGAGGGTTTCTACTATCTCCGTGGTTGCGTTTATGCCGATATCGGAGGACAGGAGCGTCTCCTCAAACTCCTCAATTGTGGCCTCGTCTATCTTTCTGGATGAAAACAGTACCTCAACGTCTGTAAAGAGCGCCTCTTTGGTCTTCTTAAGACCCGACTTTAATGTATCTACAAATCCCATCAGCTTAATTTTTCTACGTTATAAGTTCGGAACGTATCTTGATGGGAACGGTCTTTTTTAAGCCCTCTATGTACGCCTTTAACACCTTGGACTTTGCCTCTTGCTCCTTTGATTGCCGGATGGATTGCATTATCTGTTCGTTGTCTTTGAACTTCTCCTGTAACTCAGGCGGGATACTGACCTGTGCAGTGGCGGCAAGTTCAATGAATCTCTTCGTTTTATCAACCAGTAGTTCTTCCCGTCTCCTGCTTTCATAGTAACCGGCAGTCATCTGGTTTGCTTGCAGGATTCTCAAGTATATCTCCTTATTGAATGCGCCGTCCTTGGAAAAATTCGGCTCAGAGGTGATCGCCCTGGTCAACTCATCCAACGAAATGCTCAGGTTGAAACGCTTGGCTGCCAACAGGAGCAGTTCGCTTTCAACGAGGAAATCCAACGCCTGCTGTTTGATGTTCATCTTTTTTTCCATTTCGGCATTAAAGCCGTCCTTGAACGTATTTGCGTAGTTATTTCTCATGCCCTCGTATGTCTTCCAGTACACCTCGGGATATACCTTTTTATCGCCAATCTCAATCAGCGCAATGGCGCTCTTTTGATCCGTTGGGCCGATGTAGAAGAATATAAACGAAATGATTATCAGGAAGAAGAAGATATAGAAATACTTGGCCCGTCTTTGCATGAATTTTAGCATAGTTGTTACTCCCTTTCTCTCAAGATTTTTCCGTAGTGGTTTCGGTTGCGGGTTCGAGTTTAAAGACCATATCATCATCGGGGATGATGGATGAGACGGCATGCTTGTATATCAGTTGCAGTCGTGCGTCCTTCATCAGGATAACGAAGTTGTCAAAGGCCTTTATCGAGCCTTTCAGTCGTACTCCGTTGGTCAGATACATCGTCACGGGGGTCTTTTCCTTTCTCAACTGGTTCAGAAAGGCGTCCTGCAGGTTAAAGCTCTTGGTTGCTGTCATCTTAATCTCACTCCTTAAAATCTTTTATCTATATATACGATATATTATTTGCAGTTTTTATTCAAGATGTGTTTTATTTTTTCAAAGATATCCTGACTGTTACTGATGCCGCTGATGTCAATCCAGGTAATGTTGTCTTCGGCATTGAACCATGTAAACTGGCGTTTGGCGTATCTTTTTGTGGCTTTTTTTATTTCTCCGACGGCCATATCGAGGGTCATCTCACCACGGAAGCAGGCCAGTAGCTCCTTGTATCCGATGGCCTGAAGGGGGGTACGTGCAAGTGCAAGCTGCGCCAACGCCCTGACCTCCTGCAGCAGTCCACTACGGAGCATTTCATCCACCCGATGCTGGATCATTGCATATAGCTCCTGTCGGTTGCGGGTCAGTCCGAGCTTGATAAACCTGTGTGGCAATGGCCTTGTACTGGTGTGTTGGATAGCCGACATGGGGCTTCCGGTCTTGAGGAACACCTCCACGGCACGCACGATGCGTCTTGTGTCGTGCGGATCGATGCGCCCGCAGGAAACCGGGTCAATACGTCGGAGGTATCTCATCAACCAGCCCGGCCTTTTAGACTCAATTGCCGTGAGTCTGTCTCTGAGTTGCCAATCGGCCTGGGGGGCATCGACCAGTCCACGGGTCATCGCCCGGAGGTACAGCCCCGTGCCACCGACAACAAGCGGGATGCGGCTACGTTTATGCAGGTCGTCGATGACGCTCACCGCATCGCTGAGATACCTGCCCGTGCTGTAGTCCTCCCAAGGTTCCACAACGTCTATCATGTGATGTTTGACCGCACGTTGTTGTTCTGCGTCAGGTTTAGCCGTGCCTATGTCCATGCCCTTGTAGACCTGCATCGAATCGGCGCTGATTATTTCGGTGTCGAGGTACTGTGCCATCAATATGGCCACACTGCTTTTGCCCACACATGTTGGGCCAACCAACGCAACTACGGTATGCCGGGGGATTGCCTCTTCACTCTCCGGTAACAATCCGCTATTGCCCTTGACATGTCCGTCGGGGTGTTCTACAATAGAAGTAAGGGAAATGCTTTGGCCCGTGCGCCTCGCACCATCGACCTGAGTTGCCTTATCCGCAATGGGTGTCTTAGTAAGAGGGACCAACTGCTCAGGGCTGGTCGAAAGGGATGTGCTCCTTTCCCAAAGTAGCTTCTTTCTGACAAGGTTGCTGTTGTTCATAATAAAAAGGAGCCATCGCCGGCCTCAACGAAATTCACTGTCATTGCCATCTCTGCCCCTTGACAGGTTCATCGGGGTGTTCTACAATAAGAGTAAGGGAGCTGCTTTGGCCAATCCGCCCGGCATCATCCTTCAGAGCCTCAGCGGGGGTGGTGTCAATAATGGTGGGAGGCTGCTCTGGTCTTCCGGGAGAAGATGGTCGTGGGCTTCTCTGCCAAAGCAGTTCTTTATTGTTCAAATATTTACTGCCAAAAGTCCCTGCAGTTATCACAGTGTAATAATTACCATCTAAAGAAAGCGATAGGTCTATGGCAGCAGAACAAGGCAAACCGTTTGTCTTTACTAACAGCAACCTGGTGCCATTATCTCGTATCTGTGTAAAGTTTTTCGTTATATCTTCAACAAAGTCTCTGACACTCTTATAGCCGACTTTTCTAATCTCTTGCCCATGTCTCTGTTCTATGTGAATTTCACCGTAATTTTCATTGCCCCTTTGCAGTCTTATCGGAGCTGCCAGGCGCTTAATCTGCCCTGCCACTTCCTCATCAATGCATCCAAAGTCAAATGAGCCATCGCCGGCCTCAACGAAATTCATTGTCATTGCCGCCTCTGCCCCTTGACAGACTCGTCGGGATGTTCTACTCTAGGAGTAGGGGAACTGCTTTGGCCCGTGCGTCTAGCATCCTCCTCCAGAGGCTTTGCGGGGTAGGTGTATGCCGTGGTGGAAGGCGGCTCTGGCTTTCCAGGAGAAGATAGTTGCGGGATTCTCCCCCAAAGCAGTTCTTTGCTACTTATATATCTCCGGTTAAAGACTTCGGCAGTTGACACCCCATAGTAGTTCCCATCCGGAGCGGGCCTCAATCGTATTGCAGCCGCCCTTACAGTTGGGGACATCCCTGAGACCTGATGGCCTCAACTGCCCGTACAACCTGTACCATATCCCGGACATCATGCACCCTGACGACAGAGGCACCATTGTACACGCTAATGGCAACGGCGGCAGCACTACCCATAAGCCTATCATTAGGGGCGATTACGTTGGTGATATGTCCCACGAAGGCCTTGCGTGACGGCCCTACCAGGATCGGATGTCCGATGTCCTTGAATCGACCGAGGTTATTGATAAGGCTTAGGTTATGCTCCAGGGTCTTGCCAAAACCCAGGCCGGGGTCTATGATGATCCGTGATGCTGCGATGCCGGCACGTTGGGCTGCGTCGCTGCGTTGCCGCAGATAAGCGCAAACCTCCTCCACGACATCTCCATAGACGGGGTTGAGTTGCATGTCTTTTGGGGTGCCCTTGATATGCATCAGGACGATCCCTGCACCGCTTTGGGCAACCACAGCGGCCATCTCCGGGTCGAACTGCATGGCGCTGATGTCGTTGATGATACCGGCACCGGCACTTAGCGCCGCCTCGGCCACCACTGCCCTATACGTGTCCACCGATACGGGAACGTCTATTCTGCCGCTGAGGGCCTCAACAACAGGGAGCACACGCCTGAGTTCCTCCTCAACGTCAACGGCCTCGGAACCCGGACGGGTCGAAATCCCGCCCACATCGATGATGTCGGCACCCTCGCCAACCATATCAACCGCACGCTGCACTGCTCTGGTCTTATCAAGGAATCTGCCGCCATCGGAAAACGAGTCCGGCGTTACGTTTAGTATGCCCATGACGCAGACCCGGTTTGTGTTGCAGACCCGGTTGAGGTCAAAGATGGGATTCATTGGACAATATCACAGATTTATTTTTTACGGGGTCGAGGGGGCTGGCACCCTTGCAGGGGATTCTGAAGGGGGCCAGGAGCGCATTGAGCCGGGGGGCGCTGCCCCCTCCTGGAGCGACAAAGAAGCGGAGCCACCCCTTTCTTTTTTTGTATTGCATGCACTTTAAACGTTACACATCCTGCAGGGGAGGCCTAGGTGGCCTGGAGACCGTTGTGGTTTACTTCCTGGATGATTCTCTCAATTTCCGGGCCATCGATGGTCTCTTTTTCGAGCAGTCGTTTTGCCATGGCCTCCAGGATGTTATAGTTCTCCATCAGGATGGCCTTACTGCTTGCGTAGGCATCAATGACCAGGGACTTGACCTCATCGTCGATCTGTTCGGCGACCTTTTCGCTGTAGTCTTTGTGTTTGGCGATCTCGCGACCCAGGAAAATCTGTTCTTCCTTTTTGCCAAATGTCAGTGGGCCAAGGGAATCACTCATGCCCCATTCGGTGACCATTTTACGTGCCAGGTTGGTGGCCCGTTCGAGGTCGTTGCCGGCCCCGGTAGTCATGTGATTGAGGGCTATCTCCTCTGCCGCCCTGCCGCCCATCAGCACCTTTAAGGTCTTAAGGAGGTAGTCCTTGGAGTACGTATATCGGTCGTCAATGGGCAGTTGCTGTGTGACGCCCAACGCCCTGCCACGCGGTATTATCGTGACCTTATGCACGGGGTCGGTGCCCGGCGTGAGCTTTGCTACCAAGGCATGACCGGATTCGTGATAGGCCGTATTTTTCTTTTCTTCGTCGCTGATAATCATGCTCCTGCGCTCAACGCCCATAAGCACCTTATCCTTGGCCTTGTCGAAGTCATCCATATCGACGGTTTCCTTGGAAACACGTGCGGCTAACAGGGCTGCCTCGTTAACCAAGTTTGCCAAGTCTGCGCCCGTAAAGCCCGGCGTGCCTCTGGCGATAATGGCAAGGTTGACATCCACCGATACCGGGATGGCCTTTGTGTGAACGTTTAGGATAGCCTCACGTCCCTTTACGTCGGGGTGAGAGACCACGACCTGTCTGTCAAACCGCCCTGGTCTTAGCAGGGCAGGGTCGAGAACATCCGGTCTGTTGGTGGCCGCAATAACGATCCGGCCTTCCTTGCCCTCAAAGCCGTCCATCTCCACCAAGAGTTGGTTGAGGGTCTGTTCGCGTTCGTCGTGTCCGCCTCCGAGGCCGGCACCACGGTGTCTGCCGACGGCGTCTATTTCGTCTATAAATATTATGCACGGGGCATTTTTCTTGGCCTGGTCAAAGAGGTCTCTGACCCTCGATGCCCCAACGCCCACAAACATCTCCACGAAGTCCGAACCGGAGATCGAGTAAAACGGTACGTCGGCTTCCCCGGCAATTGCCCTGGCCAGCAGCGTCTTGCCCGTACCAGGCGGCCCCACCAGCAAGACCCCCTTGGGTATCCTGCCACCCAACCGGGTGAACTTCTGCGGGTCCTTCAGGAAGTCGATGATCTCCTGCACCTCCTCCTTGGCCTCCTCCACGCCGGCTACGTCCTTGAACGTCACCTTGTTGGTCTTGTCCGACACCAGCCGTGCCTTGGACTTGCCAAACGACATGGCCTTGTTGCCCCCAATCTGCATCTGTCTCATGAAGAATATCCAGATCAGCGCCAGGAATATTATCGGCCCCCACGAAAAGAAAAAGTTCACATACCACGGGTTGGGTGTTGGCGGCCTTACGGTGATCTTTACGCCCTTGGTGCGCAGCTCTTTTATCAGGTCGGGGTACTCGATGGCGTAGGTCTTAAAGGTCTTGCCGTCATTGAGCTTACCGCTTATTTCGTTTTCCTTTATGGTGATATCCACCACCTTGCCCTGTTCGATACTCTCGATGAAGTCTGAAAATATCATCTCCTCCTGTACCGGTTTCTGTATACTCAACAGGTTAAACAGAACAATCATCAGCCCACCAATCAGGAGCCATATAAATATGTTTTTGTAAGTGTTGTTCACTACAGTATTCTCATTAAAGAGTATAGCATATAATTAAATAATTTTCAAAATATTTTTATCCACTGACAAATAAATAAAATACTTGCCGTAAAAAATCCTGTGATGATATATATGGCACGTTTCAAAAACAAAGAAAGGGGCGGGCCCCCCTTTAGCCCCCCGCAAGGGGAGGGGCGAGGCGCCCCGGCCACAAAGAAGCCCCCTTGACCCCATAATGCTTAACCTTCTACCATCACAGAAATATTTACAGTAACAAAAACTTTATGTGAAAAAAACTTCACATGGAGTCTGCAACGTAGCCTGTAATGTCGGGACGAATATCATTCGGCCTTGATCACCCATGCGTCACTACCGCTGTAGCCTGGGTACTGCAGCAGTGTCAGGGTTGGGTAGGCGGCGTTGATAAGCCTTGAGACGTCAAACGTTGAACGCTGGGCGATGAGCAGGTGTGACCTGTGCCTGCGTTGGGCGATTTCGGCGATCCTGGTGATGTCTGAGGGGTTATCGAGGGGGTCAACGTAGAGGACGATCTGCTGCTTGCTGCCGTACAGCGCAAAGAGACAGTAGATGCCCCAGTCCGGGATGACATAGACGTACCTGGCGGCGATGTCGTCCTGCCGCAGGTAATCCAGCACCCTGACCTTGCTCCAGTCATCGTGCCAGTGTGGCGTGGTCTGTAGCACCTTGCCGGCAATACCGATGTTGAGCACGGCGACGATCAGCACCAGGGAGAGCGCCAACGCCCTCCTGTGCCTGTAGATGTACTCAACCGACAAGGCAAGCGCCAACAACAAAAAAGGAAACGCCATAACATAGTGGTGCCCTCTCCATGAGTGGGGTGAGAGATTGACAAGGTACAGGCAGAGTACAAACGCACCCAATCCGGCTGCCAACAGGGCATTTCGCCTTGTGCCGATATCGCGGGCCGCATAGACCTGCCCCATAACAAAGATCGCCGCAAACGATACCCACAGTAATGCCGTCAACGTGGTGGCCGTGTCTCTGACGTCGTATATGCTGTTGGCAAACCGGGCGAAATCCACCATGCTTGGAATGAGGTTCTTCTTGAGATGATACAATTGACTGGTAAAATCCAGCGGGGAGACGCTGTTGAGCCTGAGCAGGTCGTTATAGTATCGGCAGCCGTACCTCGTCTCTGCCGTCATCAGGATAAGGGTCGGCGCTGCCGCAACGACTGCGGCGATGAGGAGCGACTTGAGTATATTCAGCCTCTCAGCCCTGTCGCCGGAATCGAAGAGAGGCTTGAGCAAAAAAAACGCAACGATAAGCGTTGCCGGTATGAAGTTGACAAAGAAGGGCTTCTGCTCTATGCACACAAACATGACAAGCCCTGCCAGGGCGCCCCTTGAGGGACTCGGTGGGCGGGATGACAGGTACAACATGACAAACATCAGCGCCATCTGATAGAGCACCGGCCCCCTGTCCGTAATGCACTGAAACACAACCGGAAAACTAAACAGCACGATAAGCCCGCTCAACCACAAGGGCAACTTCACCAACCGATGAATCACAAAGGTGATCACCAGCAAGGCAAATATCCCCATCACACGCGCCGAAAGATAGTATGGCCAGAGCAGGTACATGGGCAGGTAAAACAGCGATGGCGTAAATCCCACGTACAGGAAGGAACGCAGGGGCAGAAATTTGCCAAAAATCTTCAGGTCGTAGTACCCGTAGCATCCCTCACGAAAGACGTTCTCCGTGGCATTGGGGAAGAAGTAGCAACCAAGCTGATGGTACTGCAGGTACTCATCCATGTTTGGCGGCACCTTCGTGGCAAACAGAAAGATCGCCACCGACACAACGCCCACCAGCCACCACCGTTTAAACGCTGCCATCGTTATACCGCGCAGGTCGGATACGATTAAACCTATCCGTCCACCTTCTTGGCGCCCATCAGGCGTTGATACTTTTCGACCCCGACGCACTCCTTGGCAGCCGGACACCAGTTCAGACACGTTACCTTCATCTCCCTGGAGATCAACTTGCCACAATTGCCGCAATTGGTCTCCGTTTCGTCAGACCAGATTTCGTTATCGCCGCCACAGTAGACACACTTCAGATGCTCCGGAAAAGGGTTTCGTATCTCCTGACTACCAGGACAACTTTCTTTCATATAGCATACCTCTCTTTTTTTATTCTGTTTGGTTCGCCTGCTGACACCGTATCTATATTTTAGCAATAATCAACCAGAGAAGCCAACATGACTTTTTTGTAGATGGGGACAACTTAAAAATCCAGCCTGAGCAGGAAGGGGTCAAGGGGACTTCTTCGTGGCCGGGGCGGGTGCGACAATTGAGCCAGGGGCGGCTCGCCCCCCGCTGCGACAAGATTGCGCCTCGCCCCTCCCCTTGCGGGGGGGGCTGAAGGGGGCCAGGAGTGCATTGAGCCGGGGGGGCGCTGCCCCCTCCTGGAGCGACAAGAAGCGGAGCCGCCCCTTTC
>NZ_JABXWD010000540.1 GCF_019173545.1 Candidatus Magnetobacterium casense
TGGATGCCGGCGCCGACATTCGGTTCGTCCAGGACTGGATAGGGCACAAGAATATCCAGAATACCGTAGTATATGCCCAGATAAGCAACCCAGCCCGGGAGGAACAGGCCAGGAAGTTCTTTGCGAGTTCCGCAATAGTAACTGTGTAAAATGAAAAGCAAGACTTGGCTTATGGCGGTGATGAAGGACGGTGAATGTTTAACGGCTGAAAACCTAGTTGGGAGTCGGAATTATATCCCACGATTACTAGAGGTTTGCTCAATACTGACGACGAATGTAACCGATCTTAGCCACTGTGAGGTCTTATTAAGCCGTGTTGATATGAGAGGTGAGGAGGTTCTTGAATCTATGAGAGGTGAGGAGGTTCTTGAATCATGGAGTGGTAGACTGGAGCCATCGGACATTGGCAAGTTCGCACACGCCTTTCAGATGGCTAGCAAGAGCCAGGGAAGTTCTTTGCCAGCCCAATGATTGTGGGAACCTAGCCCTTCACAATCCTGTCCACCGGCCGCTGTTTCTCCAAAGCCTTCAATGCCCTGCGCTGCCTGTGCGCCCGGGAGTAATTCTCCACCATCTTCAATGAAGCATGGCCCAGCAAATACATCAGGTCAAGCGGGTCACCGCCAGCATCAAGGAAGCCATTAGCGAAGGTATGCCGGAAGACGTGGGCACTGGCCTTGTGCCCCTTGATTCCAGCCCGGGTCATCAGGCCCTGAAGTACCTGGCCAATCCCGTCACCGGTAAGTGGCTTGCCTTCCTCGGTGAGCCACAAGAACTCACTGGGGTTCCGCCTGGATTTGAGATACTGCCAGACCGCCTTGAGCGTCGTCGGGGTAATAGACAACACTCTCTGTTTCCTACCCTTGCCAATGATTGTCAGAAGTCTCCCATCAAGGTTGATGTCGGATACCTTAATCTTGGCCAGCTCATCACGTCGTATCCCGGTGTCAACCAGCACCAGCACCATGGCTTTGTTCCTCAACCCGAGGGATCCCTGGCAGGCATTGATTATCCGTTTCAATTCATCATCGGTAAATGCCGGCTTGATGATGTCAGGGAGTTTCGGCGGACCGAATGTTAGCGGACTCTCTATCAGGTAGTTTTGTCTGACGCACCACTTCAGGAACGCCCGCATCGCCCTGTAGGTGGCATGGTAGGCATAGATGTGGTCGCTGTCCTGCTTACTGAAAAACGCCTTGATGTCGCCGGTACCGATGTCTTTTAGTAAGGTAGCTGGCTTAATAAAGTCCACAAAGTGTTTCAACCGGTCCCGGTAGAATAGGATTGTCTTCGGGCTCCGCTCCCCGATCTTGAGGTCAATAAGAAACTCGTCCAGCGCTTCAGCTACGGGCTTGGAAATCAGATGGTCTAAAAGCATCGCCCTAGATATAAACCGCAGGAAATCAGAAGGTATTGAGATGCCATTTTCCTGATTCCCTGCCCTATTTAGCTTCATGGTGGAGCTGATGGGATTCGAACCCACTACCTTCTGACTGCCAGTCCGTCTACTTAAAAGCAAGCAAGCCTCATCTACCGCAACTTCCGCACATAGTCCGTTACCACGCCGTGAAGGGCCACATCCTCGGGCTGATACCGCCCGTCGTTATCCTCCAACCACTTATTGCCCTGACTGTCTTGCTTGTAACGCTTGACCGCGGCCTTACCCTCCATGATCACCACCACCAGGTCGCCGCTGGTGGGGCTTAGTGCGATGTCCACGATAATGGTATCACCATGGCGAATCTCCGGGTCCAGGCAGAGCCCGTCGACCCGGTAGGCCCGTAATGTTTCGGGTGCAGCTCGCGCCCGGGTACAGGCAACATAATCAATCGGCTCAACACCCTCACCGGCACCGACGTCAGCATAGACGGGGATGTAAGCCTTGAG
>NZ_JABXWD010000541.1 GCF_019173545.1 Candidatus Magnetobacterium casense
CTTGTCTGATTTCAATCGTGCATAACAGCACGGGCGAAAACACCTACGCCAATATCTCAGCAATCATGAGCTTACCGAAGGGGTCGGAAGTCCCTGCGGCGGTCAACCCGACGGTGGTTTTCGAGATACCGGACGACTTGGAAAAGTTTGACTGGGCTGGGTATAATGCCATGTCCGATGGACTCAAAGAGACAATCTCCAAGAGTCTTGAATTTCAGGCAATAAAGCCGGGGAGCAATGTCCCCACAAGCGCGAGCGCAGAGACGGACGATTCAGACCCTATCCCGTTTTAATCCTTGACTCCGTTTTAGACGATGCCGACAACCGCACAACGCGTATCGGCTGATGTCAGGGGATGCGGGGTAGCCTGACGAAGAATGAAAAAAAGCCCGCACAACTTGAGAGGGGGAAAGTATGGGGAGAGTGTTAGATACCGAATCAAGTGCATACCCGACGCAGTGTTCTTGTTGTGGTCGCATAATTTTCGATTTCTACCTGACAGAATCAACCGGAGAACGCTTCGCGTGGTGTGGATTTTGTAGGACAAGATTTAATATCAAAAAGATTGAGGTTGACCATGAAACTACCAAACCTTGACGACATGCTCGACGAATTCTCCGAATCCGACGAATTTTACGAACTTACCTTTGAGAGGCTCGTAAAGCAAGTAAAGAAATTCAGGGTATCAGGCCATCCGGCGACCGAGCCGGAGGGATTGCCTAACCACAAATGCACGGACGATTGTCCGTGCGGAGGAGAGTAAGATGAGCGAGGGGAAAGAAAAAATACCTGAAAGACTTTACCCTGAAACTTTTCCAGGTGAAGCAAAGATAAACTTTGTTATTGAACAGGAAATCCATCCTGCGACAAAAGAGTTCTGGATAGGATGGTGTCCGTCAACTGGCAAGATGACACATAGACATGATTCTTATAATGAGGCTTTACTTGCTACAGAAGCAGAGGCAAGACAAGCCTATTCAGGGAGGTTTTTTGTTCTTCAAGCGGTTAGTGTTGTTACTGCGGAATCGAGAACAGAAACGCAGGTTACGAACAAAAGACTTAACGAAAGAGCTATAGAAAAGGAAGAAAACCATGGCTGACAAACAGAAAGAAGCACCGTCTCTTGGCGCAAAATATCTATGGTACTCGGCAAGTCAAGCCGCCTATCGTGACAAGCCGTTCAATATCGGGAAATTAGGCACTGGCGAGTTTGTAATATATACCGAGATGTCTTGTGACATGGGTTACCGCCCGAATTGGGAAGACGCGGTGTTCTTAGGCTGGGGTGATTGGAGCCATGTTGAAGGGCAAATCCCGCCGAAGGAGGAAGACCATGACTGACCTGTTACTTGCTTTCGGCGTCGGAATCCTTATCGGTCTCTTGCCAAGTCTTATCCAACGGTATCATAGATGGCGCGCCGAGCGCGCGTATTTAGGGATGGATATATGCCTCAATGGAGCCGAACACACAACGGCTACGATAGTTAAACTAAGAAATGGCGTGGTGACAGTTGACCAGTCTTGGCCTGTAAGTCCACAAACAGACATGGCGGTGCACATAAGGGAGAAAGCCGATGGCTAACGAATACGAAGACGACGAACACTTCAATGAGGCTGGTTGCACCCACCCCATCGACCCCGTGAACGGGGAGCAGAAGTGCTCTTGCCGACCAGAAGGACAGAACTGGTGCGAGGAGTGCGGGAAGTATTTCCCTGACACCATCCTTGAAAACGGCGACGTGAAGGAGTGCTGGGAGCACACGACAGACTTTGAGGTGTTGTGGGATGTCATCAGCGAGAAGAACCACAGAATAAGACTTCTCACAGAAAACCTCAAACTCCGCAATCAACTAATAGAGGCTTTGCGGAAAGACTTGCAAGAGCGCA
>NZ_JABXWD010000542.1 GCF_019173545.1 Candidatus Magnetobacterium casense
GAGCGCCTGTAGCTCAGTAGGATAGAGCAACTGCCTTCTAAGCAGTGGGTGAGGGGTTCGAGTCCCTTCAGGCGCGCCACCCTAAGCCATGTTGTACTAAAAAATCAATCCATGCAAAGCAGGGCACAACAATGAGGGTATCGGTTATTGTACCGGCCTACAATGCTGCGGCCACCATAGGCAGGTGCATGGAGGGGCTGTTTGGGCAAACCTTTGACCGCAACGACTACGAAGTAATTGTCGTAGACGATGGCTCTGAGGATGCAACGGTTGAGGTCTTGGAGGGATTGCCGATTAAGCTCTGCCGACAGCCTAACAGGGGACCAGCGTCGGCAAGGAACCACGGCGCCAGACATGCCTCAGGCGATATCCTGCTCTTTACCGATTCAGATTGCGTCTGTGACCAGGCGTGGATACAAGAAATGGTAAGGACTCTTGATTGCCCGGATGTCGTCGCTGCCAAAGGGGTCTATAGAAACGCACAATCCTCCCTGACGTCGAGGTTTGCACAGATCGAGTTTGAAGAACGCTATGAGCTCCTGAAAAATGCCCGCTACATAGACATGGTGGATACCTATTGTGCGGCCATCAGGAGGGATGTCTTTGAGGCCATTGGCGGCTTTGATGAGGGCTTTCCATGTGCCAACAACGAAGACACCGAACTGTCATACAGGCTCTCTGCCGCAGGTTACAAGATGGTCTTTAACCCAAACGCCATCGTATACCACCTAAACCACCCTGCCTCCGTACTGAAGTACGCACGACAGAAGTTTTGGCGCGGCTACTGGCGGATGGTTGTATACAAGCGCTACCCACAGAAAATGCTCAGGGATTCATACACGCCACAGAGTCTTAAGCTACAGATATTGACGGGGTTTGCCTTGCTGTTGTCGCTGGGCATTGCCCTGGCGTACAGACCGTTGCTGTATGCCTCGGGGGGTTTGGCTGTGGTCTATGGGATTTCGACACTGCGATTTGTCAGGCTTGCTTTTTCCAGGGACAGACCCATTGGGCTTTTGTCAATCTTGTACCTTACCCTCAGGGCCATATCTATCGGATGTGGGGTGCTGTACTACTTTATAAGGAGGCTATAATAATGGGTGATATTAGCCACCACCCATTATTACATGTATCCCGTTATCATGCTGTGATATTTACCAGACCCTTGACGCTCTTTGACCCTGCACTGGACGAGGCAGAGGAGGAGCTGTTTGATTTAAGTGAGTCGAGCAGTTTTTGTATAGCAGACGATGTTGAACTGGCAGTGATTGACCCTGCCGCTGACGATGAGCTGCTTGACGACCCTGCTGAGGAGCCGGATGTGTTTAACAGACTCTTGGCAGTGGATGCCGCCGAGTTTACGGTTGAGGCCGATGCACTGCTTGACGTCTCCGATGATGAGCTGGCTGCGTTTAACAGGCTCTTGGCAGTGGATGCCGCCGAGCTTACGGTTGAGGCCGATGCGCTGCTTGACGTCCCCGACGATGAGCTGGCTGCGTTTAACAGGCTCTTGGCAGTGGATGCCGCCGAGCTTACGGTTGAAGCCGATGCGCTGCTTGACGTCCCCGACGATGAATTATCGCTACTACTGTTACTGCTACCGCTGTTGTCAGACGAGGACGAGCTCGCCGATGAGTTTGTGCCAAGCAATTTCTCTACGAGTTTCACAAGCGGATTGGCAGCGACTAACTCGTCAAGGCTCAGGTAGCCATCTGAATCCTTGTCGTAGGATGCAAACACACTGGATGACATGCCGGTCTCCTCGGCAGACAACTTCCCGTCACCATCGGTGTCCATCTTGTCGATTATAAACTGCGAGGAAGTTTCGGCCTCACGCATGTAGTAAGCCGCCTTCAGCTCAGAGGAACTCAACAGGCCATCAC
>NZ_JABXWD010000543.1 GCF_019173545.1 Candidatus Magnetobacterium casense
TTTTGAAAATGGATTCCCGTTTTCACGGGAATGACAAGAAATGGTATTTTGCGCCCATCTGTGTCATTCCTGCGTAAGCAGGAATCCAGAAAGTGCGAAACCATAGATAGAAATAAAAGCAAACAAAGCAAATGTGATAACAGAGATATATCATACAAGTGACGATGCCGTAAATGACGTCAACTCCCCCCCGATTATACGCATAGTGGACAACATCCTGCTTCAGGCCGTCAGGATCAATGCCAGCGATATTCACATTGAGCCAAAGCAGAACACGCTTGATGTCAGGTACAGGATAGACGGTCTGATGCGCAACGCCAGTCAGTTTCCTGCTCACGTTCAACGTGCGGTGTCTTCGCGCATCAAGATCATGGCGTCCCTGGATATAGCCGAAAGACGGGTCCCCCAGGATGGCAGAATAAAGATCAGGATCGACAACAAGGAGATAGACCTCAGAGTCAGCACATTGCCCAGTCAGTTTGGCGAAAAGGTGGTGTTGCGAATCCTGGACTCGACCTCAGCCGTGCTCAACATAAAAGACATAGGGCTTTCCGAGCAGGATGCCCTGAGGTTAAAGGCCATGCTCTCCGTCCCCAATGGTATAATACTGGTGACAGGCCCCACGGGCAGCGGTAAAAGCTCCACCCTCTATGCCATAATCAACTACCTCAAGAGACCAACGGTCAACATAATGACCCTCGAAGACCCCATAGAGTACAACGTCGAAGGCATCACCCAGATAGCAATTACCGAACGCCTCTCCTTTGTGCAAGGTCTGAGGGCTACCCTGAGGCAAGACCCTGATATCATCCTGGTTGGGGAGATGAGGGACTCGGAAACTGCCAACATAGCGGTACAGGCCTCCGCTACCGGTCACCTGGTGCTGTCAACACTGCACACCAACTCCGCCGTGGGCGCTATTGCCAGGATGGTGGATATGGGGGTCAAGCCTTTTATGCTGGCGTCCTCTCTCAGGGGGATCGTTGCCCAAAGGCTCGTAAGAAAAGTCTGTGACAGGTGCAAGAAGCCCTATCTCCCCTCAAGTGAAGAACTCCTGAAAATAGGACTCCACAGCGACGCTGACTTAAAAGACGCTATCTTCTATAAAGGGGGCGGATGTTCCCGCTGCTCAAAAACAGGCTACAAGGGTCGCATGGGTGTCTTTGAAGTTATGACGCTAAGTCAACAGATGCGTACCCTGATTGTCAAGGAAGCCCCCGAGTATGAGATAGAAAGGGCAGCCGTGGAGGCAGACATGTCTTTTATGCACGAAGACGCCATCTATAAGGTCAAAAGCGGCCTGACAACCATCGATGAGGTTGCCCTGAGCATTCACCTGGTAGTGTAGTTAATTCATGGTCAGGCACCAGCAATTGCGTGTGTGGCGTAGGGGGTGAGGCACTCCGGCCAGAAAGGGGGTGAGGCACCCCGGCCAGAAAGGGGTGGGGCGCCACGGTCACGAAGAAGTCCTCTTGCCCCCTTCCTGCGCATGCTTGATTTTAAACATTACCACGCCCCCTTGGCCTTTGCGGTATAGTAGGCGGCCTTTTCCGGCTCACCCGATTGCCGATATACGTAGGCGAGGTTGTTATAAGTCGTAGCCAAGGACGGATGTCTTTCGCCATAGACTTCCAGGAAGATCGCAAGTGATTTTTCGTAAAACGCAATCGCCTGCTTTGGGTCGCCTAACGCCCTCCACGCTTCGCCAATGTTGTTATACGAAGTCGCCACAGACGGATGTCTTTCTCCGTAGATTTCCAAACTGATAGCAAGGCTATGGTTTCGCACTTTCTGGATTCCTGCTTACGCAGGAATGACACAGATGGGCGCAAAATACCATTTCTTGTCATTCCCGTGAAAACGGGAATCCATTTTCAAAAA
>NZ_JABXWD010000544.1 GCF_019173545.1 Candidatus Magnetobacterium casense
GAAATAATGGGGTCAAGGGGACTGGTCCCCTTGCGGGGGGTTCTGAAGGGGGGCGGAGCCGCCCCTTTCTTTCTTGTATGCAGGCAATTTTGATACCCGAAAAAACTCGGATCCGAATCAGTATATCACAGGATTTTTTTACAGCAAGAAACATTTGACCCTTAGATTTTAGATGGGGCAATTCGCTGTCTATCAATTTTTAGCCTGCTTTGATTATAATATCTGACGGGTCTTGTTCACAAGTAAAATAAAAATCTATAAAGAGAGGGATAAATTAAATGAAATTTGGAGCAATCACACACTATCTTACCGGAGTGGCTGTGCCTGTCTCTGGTATCAGGACGGAGGAGGGCTGCGGGATTGGTGAATTCCTTGATCTGATACCCTTTGGAGCATGGTGCGGGAAGGCAGGACTTGATGTTATACAGATACTGCCTATCAACGACACCGGCAGAGATACCTCCCCATACAATGCCCTGACGGCATTTGCCCTGCACCCAATCTATATCCGCCTGCAGGCGCTGACAACCGCCAACCTGGAACTGACGGACGATTTTGCAGCAGAGATAAAGAAAACTGCCGCAAAATTAAACGCCCTCAAAAACGTCAACTACAACGAGGTCGGTCAGTTCAAACTGACAATGCTAAACAAGATATACACGCTCAATAAAACTCGCATACAGTCCAACAAGGACATCCTGGCCTGGATGGCCTCCAAGCCCTGGCTGAAACAGTACGCCGTCTACCGCGTATTAAAAGACCTCAACGGACAAAAACACTGGCAAAACTGGAGCACCCTCAACAACCCCTCCACCAGCGACATCGATGCCTTCTGGGACAAACACACCGACGAAGTGATGTTCTATGCCTGGGTACAGTACGAGCTGGAGGCACAGTTGACAAAGACCTCCAGGGCACTTGAAGACATGGGATTGAAGCTCAAGGGCGACATCCCCATACTCATTAACGAGGACAGCGCCGATGTTTGGGCACAACGCCAGTACTTTGACCTGAGCATGAGGGCAGGAGCACCGCCGGATATGTTCTCCGATAGGGGCCAGAACTGGCGCTTCCCATGCTACAACTGGTCGGCCCTGGAAAAGGACGACTACAAGTGGTGGCGGCAGAGACTCAAGCAGGCCGCAAACTTCTACCACGTCTATCGCATTGACCACGTCCTGGGATTCTTCCGCATATGGCAGATACCTGAGCCAGAACACACCGGCGTGCTGGGCAGCTATGAGCCTGCCTCATGGTTATCCAAAACGGAACTCAACAATATCGGCTTTGACGAAGACGGCATACGACGCCTGGTAGTGCCGACTTTTACGAAGTCGTATCTCAGGAGCTTCTTTGGCAACGACTCCGAGCGCATTATCAACAGCTACTTCGCACATATCGGCAACGACAACTACGTCTTTGCCACTGCCATATCCAGTGAAAATATCATCATGGCCATCGCCGATGAATCATACATCAAGGACAAACTCCTTGAGCTGTACTGGGACAGGGTCATGCTCACAAACCCCAAGGCTCCCAAGGGGACAGACCAGTATCAGCCCACGTGGTTCTATTACAGAACCAGGACATTCAATAACCTCCAGGAAGGTCAGCGCAGACAGCTTACTGACCTCATCGAAAGAAACAAGGTCAGACACGAAGAGGTCTGGAAGGTCAATGGCAAGCGACTCCTCAAGATGATGGCCGAAACAACGGACATGCTCGTCTGTGCCGAAGATCTCGGTGCAATCCCCGAGTGCGTACCGGGAGTGCTTGCAGATATGAAGATACTAGGCCTTAGGATTGAGCGATGGGCCAGGGAGTACAAGAAGCATGATGCCCCCTACATCCCCCCTACACACTATCCGCGTCTGTCGG
>NZ_JABXWD010000545.1 GCF_019173545.1 Candidatus Magnetobacterium casense
TCTACAAATAAGCTGAGTATACAGTGTGAGCAAGGCATAATGGGGTCAAGGGGGCTGGCCCCCTTGCGGGAGGGGTCTGAGGGGAGGGCGGAGCCGCTCCCCTTCTTTCTTGTCTTTGCTTCTATGCCTCCAGGGTCATGGCCATCTTTAGCGCCCCTTTTGCGGTGGTGTTGAGTGGGTCTCTGGCTATCCGTACCTCGGAGATATCTATGGGCATGTTGCTCCTTCTGAGGCCTTCGTCAAAGCGCTCCTTAAATCCCTTGGGCATGGCAGTGCCGCCGCTGAGGACTATGGGGATGGGGGCCGATATCTTGGGGATGTTCTCCGAGGACGAGATCACCTGTCTGAGGGTCTCAACCAGCGTACTGATGAGGTCCATGTAGTAGACGTGCAGGGCGGTTTCCATCCTGTTTTTGGGCAGCACTGACAGGTCAAGGGTCTCCTCTTTTGTAACCTTTATCTTGGTTGCCGGTTCGCCTATCTCACGGCTGACCATTGCATCTATGTAGTCGCCACCCTTCTGTATGCTGAAGGTAATGACCGGCACGGACAAGTATGACAGGCAGACGTTGCACATACCCCCTCCCAGGCTGATCCCGATACCCGTAAAGTTATCCTCCCCAAGCTCTTCCATGACAATGGCCAGGGCCTCGTTGATGGAGATCGGTGTGTATCCCAGACTTGCAAGGTACATCTTTATGATCGACTCGTAGCCTGCCACAACTGCGGGGTTATCCACGGGTACACCGGGCATACTGAAGCATATGTATTCACCGAAGTTCTTTGGCTTTTTGACAATCGTGCTTATTATCGCCTGGATGATCGTTATGCCGTCGTCTTCCTTTGAGCTGAGAAGGCCCTTCTCCATCGGTCTGCGGGTGTTTTCGTTGAACATGTTGGCAAAACTCTCCGCCGAGTATCCGATGACATAGTAGAGCTTGTTCTTCTCGACAAACAGGACATTGTTCTGCGTCAGTATCTTCTTGGTAAACTTGGATTGCACGACGGGGAAGAAGGCGTTGAGTTGCTTTGCAATGTACAGGTCGCCTCCCTTGCTCTGTGCCATGACGATGTTGCTGGTGCCAAGGTCAAGCCCCACCGGCCCCCTGGGACTCTCCGCTTCGGTTGAGACCGGTCTTGAGGGTTCGGGGGTTGATACCCTTGAGGGTTCGGGTGCCCTCTGTTGAGGCGGCAAAATTGGCGGCTCCTCTCTGGGGACGTAGGCAGGTGGTTCAGCCACCACGGGCCTCTCCTGTTGGACAGGCCTCACCTCTGTCTGCCTGCCGCCCTCCATATCCTTTATACGATCCCTTAGCATCTTAAGCTCGTCCTGAAACCTGTTTGACTCGTCCGCCATAGTAGCCTCCTAAAAATTCTTACATGTCATAACTCATGTTATGCAAAAAGCATTACTAAAGCATTACTAAAGCATTACTAAAGCATTACTAAAGCATTACTAAATATGTATTATACATTAACGGCATGTCTTTTTGCAAGAAAAATTTCCTTGACATCGGTCTCACAATATGTTTATACTCCATACAGTAGATTTTGAACGTGTTGTAAGAATAAAAGGTAAATATTATGTACGGAAAAGTAGCGATAGAGAATTTATTTGGAGGTATAGGACAATGACTCCTAAGGATATTATGTCATCCGGTGTGGACGTGTTGAATGAGACGTTGCTTTATTCGGTGGCGTCGGTTGAGTACAGTGGCCTGGTGTCGTACAGTTATTTAAGGCGTGGGGCGGACCTGGCAGGTCCATCGTGGAACTATGTCGCCGAAGGGTCGGTTAAGTACGTTGCCACGCCGGTTGCACAGTCGTTTAAGTACGTTGCCACGCCGGTTGCACAGTCGTTTAAGTATGTAGCC
>NZ_JABXWD010000546.1 GCF_019173545.1 Candidatus Magnetobacterium casense
CTAACCGATGCGGGGACTGTTTGCCAGGGTGCAATGATGGTGCATTACGACACCGAGGGCAATTCGTTTGTTAGTGAATATACCACGCTTCAAACGGTTGCGGATGGCACGGCAAGATGGTTCCTATTGGGGCCCATGCTTATCCCGGACGCAATACCCAACCATATCGACTGGAAACAAGGTTATGGAGAGCTGGATTTCAAGTTCAAACTGAAGCGCAGTTCAGGAACGGGTACAGTTACGATGGGTCAATACCGGTTAATGACTGGTAACGTTGTGTACATACCAACCAATCTAACGGCTTATCATAGTTTCATCCTGGACGGGAGCAATGTATATGTGTACAACAGTCTCAACGAAAAAGAGGATGGATTGGCTACCGTATATGGAGATGTAATCGAGCTAGAGCCGGGAAAGTATAATCACCTGAACACAGTCCCGATGACAATTGCCAGGGCGGTGAACACAACGGATACCGTGACCTTCAACCGAACCTATATTATCCCGCGCTGGAGCACCATATAATGAATGATAATGATCTGCGGATCATCATATATTCATCCGGGACGGTTGTTGATACACAGATGACCGGGATGGTCAAAGATCATACCGGGTTGAGCTTCGATACCATTTATCCGGGCGGGTTATATTCACAGTGCCGGTTTTTCGTGGCTGGCGACCCAACCAAGCCTCATCCAAGTATCAGCAATAAGCGGATCGAGATACTTAATGGACTAAAGACTTTATGGGAAGGTCAGATCGATATCTTGCAGCCCACCATCCAGGGGCAAAATGATGGATACGGTTTTGAGTGCACCGGGTATTGGGGTGCATTTTTAGGGAGAAGCCGCTGGGATAAAGTATGGTGCGATACCAGGATATCGGATGATATTTGGGAGTGGCAGGTCACCGGCGGGACAGAATCACAATTCAAACTGGATCGGTATAACCGGTTGCGGTTCATGCCTGGAAACGAAGTATATGTTAACACGGACTATGCCGCTGTGAGATATGTCATGCCTACCAGTCAGGCAGTAAATCATATCACGGGTAATTATGATCTTAATGAAGGTATACAAAATTGGTATCTGCAGGCGTGGGATGTGGCAGCGGGTACCGCATTTGGAAGTGTAACCGCTTCTGGGACCGGGAGCTTTGATTGGATTCCTGCCTCAGCTGGAAGCCCAGGGACCGTAGATTTGCGATTTTGTAGCGGTGCATCCCAAACCGGAGATATTGACAATCTGTATTATGGTGAGCTGAGCAATATCAAGGTGTATGGGGAAGCCGGGACCATAAGCTCAACAGAAGTATTGAAAGATTTTGTCGGACATTTCACCGGATTGAACGTGGATACGAATTATATTGCGGCAAACACGGTAACCCACGAGCCTTGTTTTATGCAGTGGGAGCCAGCAGCGGAGTTCATTGCAAAGCTGGCCGCGTTTGGAGATACATCCTATAATCCCTGGTCGGCAGGGGTAAAAGCATCATCGGTGGCAGGGACACCTAACGGGAAGCCCGTGTTATATTTCGAGCAGCAACCCAGTTTATCCGGTTATGATTACGTGCTACGCCTGGATGAAATTGATGGGCAGGTCACGCTTGACCAGGTGTTCGATGAGATAACGAATGCAGTGATCGTGGAATATACGGATGCAAACGGGAATAGCGCCATAAAATCACATCTGGATGATTCTACGTTGCAGGACAATACCAGCGGGGCTGCTTATGGATGGAGATATACCAAACTGAGCCTGGGGAATGTGGGGGAGACCGAGGCGCTCAATTATGCAAGGCGATACCTGGCATGGTTCAAGGACCCGAAATGGAGAATGTCCAGTCCAATCGTGGTGAGGGGAACGATAAGGA
>NZ_JABXWD010000547.1 GCF_019173545.1 Candidatus Magnetobacterium casense
AAGGGGCCAGGTGCGACTTTTATGGCAGGGGTGCCTCACCCCCTGGAGCGCCAAGAAGCGGAGCCGCCCCTTTCTTTCTTCTATTCGAGCAATTTTGATACCCGAAAAAACTCGAGTCCGATCAGTATACCATGAAATATAAAGAGGATACGAATACACGGTAAACAAGCAATTGGGGCTTCTTTGAAGGGGTGCATGAGAAAGTTACGGGGTGCCTCGTCAAAGAAAAGAATGGGGAGGGAACTGCCCTTCCCCTCAGACAAGGGGATAAAAATATCTTGCATAAAAAGTTTTTTTTAGGTTACACTAGTCCTGTTGACAATATTATGCAGAGCAGAAGATGAATAAGGTAGAAACAACGGCGTTGTATAAGTCGGCGGCAGAATTGTTCGTCTTCTTTATTTCTATTTTTACTGTGTTTTAGATGAAAGACACCATCATCGTGATGTGCTGCCCGTCGGTTGACAGACTGTTTACCAAAAGGGCGATTGGCTCGGTGAAAGAGTCTGACCTCAGTCGTGCCGATCTAATCGTAATGGACAACAACTACGACGAACACTTCCACTACCCAGGTGTTGTTGCCAGGATGCTCAGGTTTGCCGCCCAAACCGGTAAGAACCTGATACTGATGGAAGACGATACGGAGATCAACGACTACCACTGGATCGAACGCCTGTATGCGGCATCCGAAAATTTGGGGTCGGACATAACGGGATGCGTCCATACATACGAAAACGGCCTGCCAAACCACGAGGGTATCTACATTGACGACGACCTCTCCATGTGGACGTATACGGATATGATGATAGACCCGGCTGATGTCACAGGCAATGCCATCTATGTCCCGGCCCTGTGTGGCGCCGTAATGCTCATCAAGAACTGTGCAGCCTATAACGTTGACACCACATACAAGAAGTATCACCACGATGCGGACATCTGCCTGCAGGCCTGGCAGAGGGGCAGCTCCGTGGGTTGTGCCCTTGACCTGAAGGTCATACACCACCTGAGATACTACGAACACAGAGACCCCTCCTGTACGGATACATACAACGAAGACTCCGCCTATTTCACAGACAAATGGGCATCCTATATTCCAAGGCTGACCAATATGCCACAGGTGCGGCGCTACGAAAAAGGTCTCTGTAAGGACATCATGTGGGCGCACTTTTTTCAGAGGGCTATGCGACTAAAGACGTTTAACAAGACGCTGGCAAGCAGTATGTTTTACCGCGTGGTGGCTGAGTGCATTAACGAGCGTTATATAGCAGAGGCTTATTTTCAGTTGTTTTTGCTTGAGGGAGGCAGACAACACCTTGAAAACTGTCTGACGTTTAACCCCTGTCACTCACCGGCACGACAGAACCTCCAACAGTTGTCCGTAAACACCTCATCGTCCTTTGTAAACAAATGCGATCATCCAATAATCTGCCGTCAGTGCCATTTGCTGACTCAATAGATACGAGCCGAATATGAAAGATACAGTCATCGTAATGTGCTGCCCCGACGTAAGACGCCTGATAACCAGACGGGCTATCCGGTCCGTCAAGGCATCCGACCTCAACCGTGCAGAGTTCTTTGTCATCGACAACAACTATGACAGCGGCTTCAACCACCCAACTGTGATGAACCGGATGTTGGGGTACTGCGCAGACAGGGGCATGTCCGCTATATTTATTGATGATGACATCGAAATACTACAACCTGACTGGATCGAACGCCTCTATGCGGTCTCCGAAAACCTGCGGGCAGACATCGTGGGATGCCGACACGTCTTTGAAAGCGGTAAGCCCAACCACGACGGCATCTGGATCGATTCCGAGGCAATATCGCACCTCTGGGCAGACGCCGTGATGGATAGCGAT
>NZ_JABXWD010000548.1 GCF_019173545.1 Candidatus Magnetobacterium casense
GAAATGTTGTGTATAATCAACCCAATGTCAACAAGGTAAGAAGGGGTCAAGGGGGCTGGCCCCCTTGCAGGGGGTTCTGAAGGGGGGCGGAGCCGCCCCTTTCTTTCTTTCTTCTTAGGGGGGTGAACTATTACCGTCTCCATAGTTTATAATTATAGCATATTTAGCTTTCTTTTCTTTTGCCATCTTCATGGTACTGTGCGTCTATGTTGATATCCCAGATGCGGTATGGAGTTCCGGGGAGTCTGAGATAATTGCGGGCGGCCAGTATGCCGCTCAAGCTCGAGTGGTCCTGGTTGTTGTACTTGTACAGTCCGCCACGCCCAATCGGAGAGAAATTGACGTATGTATCAGTACGTGCCTTTACGGCGTCATAGGCCCCTTCAAAGTTGATATAATACGTCGGATAGGCCTCGGTCTCACGCACAACCCACGAGTTTACAACCCGCTCTTTCCTGATAAGCCCCAGATGTTGCAACTCATCTGCGGCCATCTCCCTTATGTCGTCATCTGCCAGCCTCCAGAGGGACTCGTGCTGAAACACGAAGTATTCCGCACTGAGGGCCGTCATGCCCTTGTCTCTGACCATCTCCGGTGAAAAGTTGTTGTAGTTGGCAATCCGCGCCACCTTCACATCAGGCGAGTGTATGTATACCCACTGGTCAGGAAAGACATCGGGCTCATCGAGCAGGATGTTGACGGTTATGTGGTCACGATAGTACAGGGCATCCACCGTTGCATAGTCCAGGTGTTCATCCTTTGGGTCAAGGAGCCGGAAGAAATGCGTCAGGGCGGCAGAGCTGAAAAAATGCCTGGCTGAAATCCGCTGCCTCTGCCCCTCTGCCGTGATAATGTCTATCGAATCTATCACGTCCTGCCGACGATTAAACGACACAACTCCGGTTGACAACAAGACATCCACGCCACGGGCAACAACGCCCTCACACATGGCCTCATACATCTGACCGGCACCAAGAAGCGGATAGTCAAACCGCTCCACGAGTGTCTTGGGCGACGTCCGGGAACCAGAAGACAATGCCCCCTTGATAATCTCAAACACGTCCAGCCCCTTTATCCGTTGTGCCGCCCACTGCGCACTTATCTGATCACACGGGATTCCCCAGACCTTCTCCGTATAGGTTTTAAAGAAGGTTTCATACAGCTTTCGCCCAAACTTCTGTGTTATCCAGTCCTCGAAAGATTCCAGGCGTTCATTGCCATTGAACCTTGAAGCGGCAAACGACCCCAGCGCCATTGCCGACTCCACGATCCCAAGTTTTGTCAGTACATCGAGAGCCTTTATGGGATAGTTGAAGAACTTGTCCTTGTAGTGTATGCGGGTTATCCTGTCCACTGCCCTGAAGTCAGCCCCAAGGGTGTTGTGCCAGAGGGCGTTGATCTCCTGGTTTCTTGTAAAAAACCTGTGAGGTCCTATGTCAAACCTCGCACCACCATAGATATCCGTCCTGGAAAGCCCACCCACGTTGTGGCCCTTATCTACAATTAGGATGTCCTTTACACCGCCCCTGGTCAGCTCAATCGCCGCCCCTAACCCAGCCGGCCCTGCTCCTATGATGCAACACTCGTAGTTTCTGCAATCCATTCAGCCAATATTATGCAACATAACAAACAAAATCTGCAATACGTACAGCAATTCTCAGTGAATTTGTCGAAAGGCTTCTTACAAGGATTTTATAGCGCGTTTCGATTGCGTGCAATACAAAAAAGAAAGGGGCGGCTCCGCCCCCCTTCAGAACCCCCTGCAAGGGGACCAGTCCCCTTGACCCCGTAAAAATGCCAACGGAACCGCCCCCCTCTTGCTCAGGTCAGGTTAAAAATAGGCGATGTTGAATTTCACCC
>NZ_JABXWD010000549.1 GCF_019173545.1 Candidatus Magnetobacterium casense
AGCGAAAGGAACAGAATGTCAAAAACCCCCCGCCGACGCCGTGGAACATATGGAGATATAATGGATGCCGCCCTTGTTGGAGCTGGTGCTGCATACGAGCTTTCTAAAGGTCGTAGTCGCAGCTTATCCCGTACCCCTGCCCGTGCTTTCAAACGTGCCCGTGGATCCTCCTCAACCCGCCGATGGGTTGGTCGGAGTGCTTCCCGCTCTGGAGATACACCCGGTGGCCGTGGGTATATCCGTGGATCTGCCCGTGGAGGTACATCCCGTTTTAGAAGACGTATCAACAAGTTGAACGGCTTTAGGAGCTTCCCTAATATCAATGAAACTTTCATTGATTCTCATGTCTCCTTCTCCCATAAACTTCAAGCTTCACTTGATGAAACAGGGGGCAACGCCACTGATGATTCACTTCATTTCTGTATCTTCCCTGTTCGTATCAATGATATTGAACCTTATTATATTCCTGATGAATTCTTTACTTCTCCTCTCACTTTTGGTAGATTGGCTGGCCCAGTTGATCAATACGCCCGTGGCTATCCAGTCAACCAGCTACTCCAGTACTATAACAACTACGTTGTGAAAGGTGCTGAGCTGAAAGTTGACGTCAGAGTCGTTGACCGCAACCCCGGAGGGGCTGCTATAACTGAAGACCAGGCCTGGTATCAAACAGGCCAGGTTACAGTTCCTGTCAACATCACCCTCATCCGTGTGAAAGAGGAGGAGCTAAACTACATTTGTAATCAACTACCTGAAATATTGAAGGAAAACAACTCACAAGTTGATTTCAACACACCTCAACTCTTTAACTATGACAGGGTCATGCGAGAGCAATTTGGATCCATCCCCCTGACACTTCACCCTGGTAGAAGAGAAGGGGTAGTAGGAACCAAGTGGAACGCTGCAGTGGCCAATGAAACATCCCCATCTTCCATCGTTGAGAAACTGTCTGACAGTTACTCTCACGCTGACAACACTCTCACTCCACCCACTAATGGATTTATCGGTGTAACCGAAACAGCATCTGTGAATATTGGCAGCACTGGCGCCAAAATAGTTCACCACCCGGACGACAAACATTACGTAGTAATGGTCGCCTGGATCAACCCCTCAGTACTGAGAGACTACTTCGTTGGCGGTCCAAACGACCGCGACGTACAGTTGGTCTTCGATGTACACTTGAGACAACAAGT
The DNA here is from genome assembly GCF_019173545.1 of Candidatus Magnetobacterium casense. GTDB lineage: Bacteria > Nitrospirota > Thermodesulfovibrionia > Thermodesulfovibrionales > Magnetobacteriaceae > Magnetobacterium > Magnetobacterium cryptolimnobacter. Next base: position 1,194 of record NZ_JABXWD010000549.1, read on the forward strand.
CGCCTTCGGTGACGTTGTATCCATCAAAGCCGGTATTAGTAGCGGCACTGAAATCATCACCCGGAACGCAGTGACTCCTCTTTTATTGAAACGTAGTGTAAATTAATAAAATAAAAAATATAACGATTAAACAGTATGTTTAGAATGAAATGAAAAAAAAAAGCGACGCAGTCATACATTCCGTAAAAATCCGGAGCAAGGTGACGCTGCGGAGGCAAACACATCTAGCAATCACCCGGTTTAGGTTCAGCTCCGTAGGGGGGTTTATGATCCCCCCGAAGGAGTTTAGGTTAAGGCCGAAGGCTTTAGGTTTAGGTTTTTAGGTTTTTTGGTTTTCCTGGCTAGTGGCTAGCCTCTATGTCTACCCTACCCCATCTATCTGGTTAGTGGCTAGCCATCCGACATGGAGTATGGACCTGGAGGAATATGGCTAGTGGCTAGCCAGTAGACGTGAGGTTGTAGTGTAGTATTACCTACAACCTCGCGTCCCCGTCCCCGTGTCCCCTGGTTAGTGGCTAACCATTTTGTAAATTCAGTGTATTGAGTACTTACGGAGCGAAAGGAACAGAATGTCAAAAACCCCCCGCCGACGCCGTGGAACATATGGAGATATAATGGATGCCGCCCTTGTTGGAGCTGGTGCTGCATACGAGCTTTCTAAAG
>NZ_JABXWD010000055.1 GCF_019173545.1 Candidatus Magnetobacterium casense
GTTTTTTCGGGTATCAAAATTGCCTGCATACAAGAAAGAAAGGGGCGGCTCCGCCCCCCTTCAGAACCCCCTGCAAGGGGACCAGTCCCCTTGACCCCATTATTTCACACTCAATTACCATGCCTGAAAAAAACTGTGTCATTTTAGTATAATATTTTAAATGTCGGTGAATCTAACGCATATTTTGGCATTTCGATTGCGTGCGCTACAAAACAAGAAATGGGGGGCCTCGCCCCTCCCTTTATGGGAGGGGTTAGGTGGGTATGGGGAGGATGCCTCCGAGATGGTGGAGGACAACGCCATACTGGGGATGAAAACTTACACGCCCTTGACTACAAGTACCGAGCACGGGGACAGTGCAACAACCCTTTCGGCGACACTTCCCATCAACAGTCTGTCGATCCCGGTGCGTCCGTGCGTGCCCATTACAATGATGTTGGTGTTACGGGTCCGGGCGGTTTCGACAATGGACTCGTAAGGACTGCCCACAGCCGTGACGGTCTCCACGTTGACGCCGACACGATTGGCAGTGCTTGTGACGCCGTCAAGGATTCTCCTGGTGTCATCGAGCTTGTTGTCTGAGGATGCCACCGACAGGGCGGTAAATGTCTTGACCTGTGGGCACCTCTTGGCCATGCTGATGGCCTCCTCTTGTGCGGCGTCGCTGTACCTTGAGCCATCCGTGGCCAACATGATGTGTTCGCCCTTTATGCTGGCCTCCCTGGGCACTACCAACACCTTGCAGGGGGCATACGCTATGACCTTGGCCGTGACACTGCCCATGAGCATCCTCTTGAGTCCTGTCATGCCGCGTCTGCCCATGATTATTACGTCGCTCTGTCTGTCCACCGCCTCATCTATGATCCCCTTGTAGGGGTCGTCCGTGCGCCTTATTATGATGTCTAATTCGACGTTTTCCTCGGCGGCATCCTCTCTGATCTTGTCAAAGTAATCATCGATCCGTGTGTCCCTGCGTTCAACAAACGTGAGTCCGCCGGATTCATACGAGTCAATCAATCCCTGAATGTACAACAGCGTCAGCCTGATCCCGCACGACTTTGAAAACAGCAACGCCTCCTTTATCGCACCTTCGCTGAAGGGCGAACCGTCCACGGCAAGCAGCAGGGACTTTAGTTCGCCCATCAACTGACTTCTGTACATGGCTTCTATTCTGGAATCTTCCATCTCAATCCTCCTAAGACACTGCTTTTTTTACGGTCAATTTTCTCTCGGCGACAAGCCCGCTCCACAGCGCCTTCAGTATTATAAACGCCCCAAGCAGGAGCGCAAAGATCATAATGGCAAAGCTCGTGTTCTTGAGTACCTTCTCCATCGTGTCACCGAGTGCGCCTATCATGTTAAGTTGAGCCATATACACCGGTATCATCAACGCACGGCTAAACAAAACGATCAACATAATAGATGCCATGACAACCTTTATCATGTATGGCCTTACGTAGGTCGTGCCAATAGCGCCAAGCTGGATGCCAAACAACGACCCGGCAAGGATTATCATCGAAAGCCGTATGTCCACAAGCCCGTGCATGGCATACTTGAACGACCCGCCAAGCCCCATGACAAACGCTATGACCAGTTCGCTGGCCGACGCCACAAGCCCCGGTACCCCAAAGCCATACATCATACCCGGCACCCCGATAAAACCACCAACTGCTATTGTGGCGGCAAGTATGCCGGTTGCAAATCCCACAGGCACCGTAAACAGTATTGATATCCGTGCATCGATGCTCTTGAAATATATCATTGTCCCCGGAATGTTTACCGACCGAACCCACTTTGCGAGCTTTGTCAACGGTTCCTCATCGTCAGTGGTACCGGCCTTAAGACTCTTGAGGATGTCCTTTAGTATTATACCGCCTACAACGGCCAACACCAACACAAAGGCCACGCTGACATAGAGATTGGAACCGGCATCGCCAAAGGCCGTCTTGATCTTGTTCTGTAACCCGGCCCCTATCAGCACCCCGGCCTCCGCCGAAATACCCATAATAACACCCAGCTTTACATCCACCTGTCCGTATCTGTAACGCTTGATGGCTCCAACCAGCGCCTTGGGAAACTTGTGACACATGTTGCTTGCCACTGCCACGAGGGCAGGCACCCCAAGGCTCATCATCCCTGGGGTAAGGACGAAAGCCCCACCCGAACCGATAAATCCGCTCACAAGACCGCCCACAAATCCCAGCACAAACAGGTACAGCACGTTTAGTGTATCAAGGTGAATAAAGTTGCTCATAACCGCATCATGCATGGTTTTATCTCCTCTCCTTTTTGGCCTCAATTCCGATGACCGTCCAGAAGTTACCGGTAAAGTTCCCATGCACTAACGAAAAGATAAACGCCGTGACTATCGGGAGTATCGCATACATCCCTCCACGCGATACATACCCTAAGACGATATCCTGCTCAGATAACAGTAGTATGTACAGTGCCGCCGCCACTATGCCCAGAAATATTACCTTCATGTATGGTTTTTTTCTGCTTTGGTGTTTCATTTCTTTAAGCCTCCTTAAAAAGATTAATTAATAGTTTGTACTATGTCTTCTTTCACTACAACAAGGGGACACTTCAGATTGAGCCAAGACCGTGAAAGCCCCTTTTCCCTTCCTGAGTTTTCGGCATCGACGTCATCAAAGGACTCGATAATTACAAACAGCACGTCCCTGTTGACCTTTGTAAAGTCGAGTATCTCCTGTTTAAACACCCCTTCCTTTCTTACAACCTTGCACCCTATGCCCTCCAGCTTCAGTTCAGCGGTAAATCGATCTACAATGGTTGTCAAGGTCTCCGACACCGGTATGTACAGGATATCGAGGTCTGCCCCTATCCTCTTACAGATGTTCATCGAGTATCTCAGTGTCTGTCCATCTACGTTGCTACCTCTGAGCGCCAACAGCACTTTCTTGTTGCTCTTTAAAAACTCCCTGGCGGTATCAAATTCGCCCTCCTCGGCAAACGTTACGGCAGAAAACAATTTTTCGAGATTTTCTGACAATTCTTTCATAATTTAACTTCCTCCTAAATTTAAAGTTTGTACCCCTTTGCATATCAAAATACGTGCCATGACTGTAACGTGTTGTTATTGCGTGATATTTTAATCCTTGCTCGTATCTGAAACCGTTTAGCTGTTGCAATGTGCAACGACTATGGAATGCCTCTTGGAGGTTGCTGAGTCAGATGTGAAGGCCCCAGGCATGGCAGCCCGTTTCCACCTTCGGCGTTGAAATATTTTACCTTGCGTTGCTTTTTGCAACTGTGTGGTATATATAGCGCGTTTCGATTGCGTGCGATACAAGAAAAGAAAGGGGCGGCTCCGCTTCTTGTCGCTCCAGGACGCTCCTGGCCCCCTTCAGAACCCCCTGCAAGGGGAGGGGTGAGCCACCCCGGGCACGAAGAAGTCCCCTTGACCCCATTTTACAATGCTGATACAATAGCCTGATGTTTAAATATCAACCTGGCATCAGGCAAAAAATCATACTCGGCTATTTTATCGTGTTGGTTATGATAACGGTGTTTTCGTTTCTCATCTCCATGGTTATGGGCTTTATGGAGAGGAAGATACTCCTTGGCGAGGTAATATCGGAGTTCTTTGACGCCACCCTTGAGATGAGGAGGTTTGAAAAAAACTACTTCCTCTACAGTAAGGAGGCGGACTTTCATGAGAATCTGTACTATGCCAATAAGGCGTTGGAGATACTAGAAAGAGACACCAAAGGAGCTGGCAAAATAGCTCATGCCGTGCTATTGAAGGATGATCTCAGTGTATATATCCGGTTGCTAACCCAGTACCGGCACGACCACCTCGCCAAAGCGGCAGACAATGACCTGGAGGTGTTAAGGCAAAAGATAAGGAAACAGGGAAAGGACGTAACAACCAGGGCAGAGAACATCTCCAGGGCAGAGCGCGGCGTCATCCGCGACGTGTTGGCAGGTTCAAGGCGCTTTATCGTGGTTGCCATTCTGGTGATGACGATCCTGAGCGCCATCATCGGGCATGTGCTGTCAAGGTCGGTTGTAAGGCCACTGAAACAGCTCCAGGACAGCATGAAGATTATAGCCGGGGGTGGATTTCATATGATCGTCATAGACTCCAGGGACAGGGAGGTGGTGTCGTTGATAGAGGCATTTAACAGGATGCTCAGGGAGAGGGAAGTAAGGCGCAAACACCTCATACAGTCCGAAAAACTCGCATCGCTTGGGACAATGCTTTCGGGTGTTGCCCACGAGCTGAACAATCCGTTGTCCAACATATCGACGTCGTGTCAGATACTCCAGGAAGAGCTTGGACAGGGCGACATACAATACTTTGGAGAGCTGCTTGGTCAGATAGACGATCAGACAAACAGGGCAAGAAACATCGTGAGATCGCTGCTGGATTTTTCCAGAGAGAGGGACTTCAAAAAGGACATGCTACCACTACAGAGCCTCTTTGAGGAAACCATCGTGTTCCTGAAGCGACAACTGTCCACACGGGTAGATATTGTCATGGAGATATCCGAAGGTATCACTGTATATGCCGATAAACAGAGGATTCAGCAGGTGTTTCTGAATTTGATCAAAAATGCCGCAGAGGCAATAACCACAAATAGTGAGACCACAGACGGATATATATCCATAACAGCCAGACGAGCCTCCGCCAATGAAAAATGCCTCAGACATGACGGCGCGTGCGTTCTTGGTGATACCGCCGTTGATGTCGCTATCAAGGACACCGGCATGGGGATCGAAAGCAACGTACTGCCACGGATATTTGACCCCTTCTTTACGACAAAGGACGTGGGTAAGGGGTCTGGGTTGGGGCTGTTTATTGTGCATGAGATCATAGAGGAACACGGTGGTTGCATCACTGTAGATTCACACCCGCAGATGGGGACAACGTTCAGGATAAGATTGCAGACAGAAAAAGGTAAAACGGAGCATATAAGTGGATAGACATAAAAATACACTCATTAGGATTGAGAATTATGGGGTCAAGGGGACTGGTCCCCTTGCGGGGGGGGTGTAAGGGGGGGGCGGAGCCGCCCCCTTCTTTCCCCTTTTTTTGCATATGGCTTAATTATGGGCAGGTACTTATGAGCGAAGCATACAGACCACGAATACTCATTGTAGATGACGAAAAGATTGCGATTGACAACCTGTCACACGTAATGAAGAAAGAGGGTTATGAGGTAACGGCCACGCAGAGTTCGGTCAGGGCGTTGACACTGCTTGAGGGCGGTGGATTTGACGTGGTGTTGACCGACCTGAAGATGGAACGAGTTGACGGGATGCAGGTTCTAAGCAAATGCCGGGAACTTCATCCGGAGACCGAGGTGGTCCTCATCACCGGATATGCGACACTGGAGTCGGCGGTTGCGGCAATGAAGCAGGGGGCATTTTACTACATAGCAAAGCCGTTCAGACTGGATGAGGTCAGAAAAGTGGTAAAGGAGGCCGCAGAGAAGGTCAGACTGAAGCTCGAAAACAAGCAATTGAGAGAGCATATTGAGCGATATCAGGGAAAGGTACGGATAATAACCCAGGATGGTAACCTGCTAAAGCTGCTTGAGATAGCAGCCCAGATAGCCCCCACCGATTGTAACGTCCTGATAAGCGGGGAGAGCGGCACCGGTAAGGAGCTTTTTGCACGCTACATACATTACCACAGCAATCGTGCGGAGAGTCAGTTTTTGGCAGTAAATTGTGCGACGTTTACAAACGAACTGTTGAGCAGTGAACTCTTTGGGTATGAGAAGGGTGCATTTACGGGTGCGATTGCGCAGAAGAAGGGGTTGATAGAGGCAGCGGCGGGCGGCACGGTTTTCCTTGATGAGATAACCGAAATGTCGCCTCTGATGCAGGTAAAGCTGCTGAGGGTCATCCAGGAGAAGGAGCTTCTGAGGGTGGGGGCGACGCATCCATTGAAGACGGATGTGCGCTATATCGCCGCCACAAACAAAAACCCTGCCGAGGCCGTCAAGAATGGCGATATGCGGCAGGACCTGTATTTCAGGTTAAACGTGGTCTCCCTTGAGGTCCCTCCGCTTGCCAGCAGGAAAGACGACATCCCGATCCTGTGTTACTATTTTCTCAATAAGTACTCGCTGATGATGAAGAAGGACATACGCGACATATTGCCGGAGGTGATAGAAACCCTGATGTTTTACGACTTCCCCGGCAATGTCAGGGAGCTTGAAAACATTATAGAGCGTGCCACTGCCCTTGCCACCGGCAGCGCCATTAGTGTGGCTCACCTGACGGATGACCTCAGGGGATTAAACGTCAGGACGTTCAGGCGCAAGGAGGGGAAACTGCCCACACTCCAGGAGCAGGAGACGGCATACATCAAGTGGGTGCTGAAGGAGGCCAACGGCAATAAGACACTGGCTGCCCAGATTTTAGGCATCGACAGGGTATCGTTATGGCGCAAGTTGGGCAAGGGGCAGGCCGAGGAGAGGTAAGCGTCCTGATATTGCAACACAGTGTGGTAATAGTGCAGCGTGATTGGGGGTTAAATCGCTCCTCAAATATCTTTTAGATGATATGGGGTGTGGTGCTCTTGTTGTGGCATGAAATATGCAAACATAGAGACACTTCAACTGTAAAACTAATTACTACATTGAAATCCTTTCTGGTATGAAAGAAAGCAAATATGCAGGAGGTTTTAAGCATGAAGCCCAAGACAAGGTGTTTCGTACTGTTTTCAATCCTGGTGATAGTCTCCACCGTTGCAACGGGGATGTACTATAACAAGGCTGTAAGGATGCTACAGAGCAATAACGCAGTCCTTATGAGTAAGTTGACCGATATGGAGGAGATGTTTCTCTCCGAGCTGCAAAGAGGCGAATTTGAGATAACGGCTTATGAGAGTTCGGAGAAGAGTTGCGGTAAGTGGGCGAAGTACAATAAGACAAAAAGTGGTACAACGCCGCACAAGTTCAGGACCGTGGCCGTAGACCCGATGGTAATACCCATTGGTTCTCTGGTATACATAGAAGGCATTGGATGGCGAGTAGCGGAGGACTCCGGAAAACTCGTCAAGGGTAAGGTAATCGACCTGTTTGTTGATTCATACGCTGAAGCTAAACAATTTGGCAGGCAAAAACTAAAGGTGTACTACAACAAGAGTACATAAAAAAAAGGGGCGGCTCCGCTTCTTTGTCGCTCCAGGTCGCACCTGGCCCCTTCAGAACCCCCCGCAAGGGGGCCAGCCCCCCACTGAGCCGGGGGTCGCTGACCCCTTGACCCCTTCTTAACCTTGTGATTGATTTACCCTAAAGGTTACTCACTCTTGAGGCCGGCGTTGGTGTAGCTGTTTCTGGGATTCCAGAGCATCCAGCCGTGTGAGCCGAACTGCTCGGCAGCGCTGACCTGCTCCTTGATCTCCTTGGCCGTGAAGTGGCGTTTATCGAAAGCGTAGTCCTTAAAGGCCTGTAGCCACGGTCTGAATCGATTTGGTGGTACGTTGGCACGCTCCTGCGCCCTCTTAAGCGACAGGTAGACTATCTTGTTTGAATTTACAACGGGATTTCTGTACTCCGGTATGCCATACTGAAATCCCGAGGGATAAAGCATGGGTGATACATAGTCAAGGTGGGTTAAAGCGCCATCTATCGTTTGCCCTATCTGCGTGTCATCAAGGTTCCAGCATACGTAGCCAAAGATGTCCCCGGAGATAAAGACGTTATATGGTTCAAGCCTCTTTCTGGCCTCACTGAGGAATCCGGTGATGGCCTTTACGCGATTTTCCTGTGTGTTTGGCACGGAAAAGGTAAGCCCCTTGACATCGGGAAACCTCATATAGTCAAACTGTATTTCGTCAAAGCCTAGCTGTGCAGCCTCTTCGGCTATCTTGATGTTGTAGTCCCAGACCTCCTTGTTAAAGGGTTCCACCCAGGCCAGCTTTTCCCTGTCGCGCCAGAGTTCACCGGACTTCCTCTTTATCGCCAAACCGGGTTTTGCCTCTGCAAGCAGATTGTCTTTAAAGACAACGATCCGTGCTATCAGATAAATCCCCCTGTCTTTTAGGGTCTTTATCATATCCCTTGCATCCCTGACGGTGATGATCTTCTGGGCACCGATCTCCGAGGCCAGCGTTATGGAACTCTTGTAGTTTATCATTCCCCTGTCGCCCTTGACGTCTATGACGAGGGCGTTTAGCTCTGTCTGGGCTATGAGGTCCAGGGCAGAGTTGCGTATCTTTCTGTCCCCGATACCGTAGAAGGACAGATAAAGTGCCCGTGGTTCAAACGGCGTCAATTTCACTTCGATTGAGTTGCCGCCATTAACGGGTTCTTCGTTTCTCATATAGCCATATGCCCTGACCGCCACCTTTGTTGCGGGGGATTTCAGACTATACGTGCCGTTTTCATCGGTGCGAAAGACGCTGTTGCCCACGGTTACCATTGCATCTTTTATGGGCTTTTTAGTCTTGGAATCCACGACTTTTACAACCAGTGCCGCCGCCGTACTACAGGGCAACATCATCAACATCACCATGATAAAAGAAACTACTAATGCGCCAAATCTCACTCTCACTTTTTACCTCGCCTGTATTTATATTGTTTGGATTGATTTCAATTGTCTGTGGTGTCTCTCCGGTATAGAGATAAACCTGGTTTTTATGGGGTTCCACCCCTCAGTATACTTTCAAAGACCTTACCCTGATTTGCATTGCCCAACAGATACCGCGGCAGCGCCATGATATTGTCTCCATTGCCTGCATGGTGGCGCTCAATCGAAAATGCGGCAACGTATCCGGCCTCTTTGGCCTTGGTCATGAGGTGGTCATCGTATATGCCAAAGGGCCATGCCAGCAGGTCTACGTTAGCGCCAAATTCCTTCTGGAGCTTATCTCTGGACTTCTTCAGTTGCATGTCAATGAGTTTGTCATATTCGTTGGGGGGTAATCGCTTTTTTTCCGTTTTAAAGTTAGGATGCCAGTACGTGTGTGATTGGAGGTCGAAGAGGCCGGTACCTTTCAATTGCCTGAGCTGGTCCCAGGTCATGGCATATGAGGCGTTAGAGATGGCCGAGGGATATATAAACAGCGTCACCGGCACGTTGTACTTCTTAACCAGGGGCAACATATCAGAATAGACTGACTTATGGCCGTCGTCAACTACGATTACTACCGACTGTGGCGGCAGCGAAGGCCTCTTTTTCAGTTGATAATCCACAAGTTCCCTCAACGGGATCACCGTATAGCCGTTTTGCTTGAGATACTTCAGGTGCGACTCAAACACGGACGTCACAATAGTCATGCTGTCGGCCACCACAGGCCCCAGGCGATGGTAGAGCAGGATCGGCACCCGTGTCCCAGAATCCGCCGCCAACAATGGTATCGGCACGGTGAGCATCGCTAATGTCATCACCGCCAACGCTGCCCTGGCTAATCTGAGTATCACGCCTACTGCTAAAGCAATCATACCTAATAGTATCATGACTCTCTGCCCTGTGTCAACGTCCAGAACTAAGTTGTCAGGGCAATCGCATTTGACCGTAAGGAAAAAAAGGTTCCTGTAAATATTTCTGTGATGGCAGAAGGTTAAGCATTATGGGGTCAAGGGTGCTTCTTCGTAGCCGGTCAAATGCGATTGCCCTGTATTTGCAATCGTGAGTGATTCAGTGTTAGAATATGGCAGATAGATTTACTGGAGGGCTTATGAAAGATAGAGCTAAAGGGTTCATGCCGCAGGAGTATTCAACGTTGGTTGAAAAATGTCCAACGTCTATAAGGGGGTTTGATGATATTAGCGGGGGGGGGGCTGCCCAGGGGACGGACAACTCTGATATATGGCGGGCCTGGTTCCGGAAAGACGATCTTTGGCCTGGAGTTTCTTGTCAGGGGTGCCCGCCATTACAACGAGCCTGCAATTATGATATGCTTTGGAGAGAACGAGGCAGAGTTTTATCAAAACTACTCATCATTCAATTGGGACTTGGCTCAACTCCAGATAGAAGATAAAATCCATGTTTCCTACTTGTTTATAGACAGAGACGACATTACCAAATCTAATACTTACGACCTTGGCGGATTCTTTGTCCTGGTAAAGAATGCCGTTGAGAGGCTTGGGGCCAAGAGGTTGTTGATCGATAGCATAGACCCCCTCTTAACAGGGGTGCTTGATAACCCCGGTGTACGCCCGGAGCTGTACCGGTTCTTTGGCCACCTCAAGGGGCTTGGTGTTACGTCGGTCTTTACGAGTGAGCGGCACGAGCGTGTGGGTAACATGGACGACGTAGAGCAATATCTCTCCGATTGCGTGATCCTACTCAGCCGTAAAATGAACGAACAGACGTCAACAAGGCGTTTAAGGATATTAAAGTATCGTGGCTCCTGCCACGCAACCAATGAGCATTTGTTCTTTATAGACAGGGATGGTTTTAACGTCTTTGCCGTAAAGTCCCTCTGCCATGAGCTACCGACAGATCACATATCGTCGGGGATTGAAATGCTCGACAACATGTTAGACGGCAGGGGCTTTTATCGTGCAAGCAGTATACTGATAACCGGCAGTTCAGGCACGGGCAAGACCAGTTTTGCGGCTAGCTTTGTAGATAGTGCCTGTCAACGTGGTAACAGGTGTCTGTTTTTGTCGTTTAACGAGTTGCATTGCCAGATCGCCAGAGACATGCACTCTATTGGAATGGATTTGGAGGGACACGTAAAGAGCGGCTTGTTGAAATTTTACACATCCCGCCCAAGCCTCGATGGCCCGGAGATGACCCTCACCGTTATCTGTAATACTATCGAATCCTTTAAGCCTGCCGTGGTGGTATTGGATAGCATATCGTTTTTTACCTCAAGGACAACCTCAAATGATGTCAGCAGTCTATTTGTAAGTCTGATTGATTACATTAGGGAATATAACATAACAACGTTATGCACTGACCACGCCCCTGATGACGAAAACTGCGGGCAAACCGACTCAGGGATTTCAGCCCTGATGGATATCTGGATCGTCCTTAGGGACCTGCAACCCGATGGCGAAGTCAAAAGGACACTCCGAATCGTGAAATCCAGGGGGATGAATCACGCACGACAGCCCGTAGAATTCACCATCGGCAACCAGGGAATACAGATAAACTAAGCAAGAGAGCAGAAACATGTATACTGATCGGATTCGAGTTTTTTCGGGTATCAAAATTGCTTGAATAGAAGAAAGAAAGGGGCGGCTCCGCCCCCCTTCAGAACCCCCTGCAAGGGGGCCAGCCCCCTTGACCCCTTCCTGCTTGTTATAGTTACTTATGCTAGCTTACTTATTGACTGAGCCTTACCCCTGGTCGGTCTTAAAGAAAGTCACCGAGTGTTGCAGTTGTTGCGCATGAGTGGCCAGAGTCTCTGCCGTGGAAGACACCTCATTGGCAGTGCCGGCGTTTTGTTGCACCACCTTATCCAGTTGCTGTATGGCCTTGTTTATCTGCTCGGCGCCAATGTCCTGCTCCTTGCTCGATACCGTGATCTCCTCTACCAGGGATGCGGTTTTTTCTATATCCGGTACGAGCTTGTCCAGCATCTTGCCCGTTGATTCGGCAATGTTAATGCTTGAATTGGACAGTTCGTTTATCTGTGCGGCGGCCTCCTGACTACGTTCGGCCAACTTTCTGATTTCGGCTGAGACAACGGCAAAGCCCTTGCCAAACTCCCCGGCCCGCGCCGACTCTATTGCCGCATTGAGGGCTAACAGGTTTGTCTTACGCGCTATCTCATCTATGATGGTTATCTTTTCGGCTATCTGTTTTATGGCCACAACGCTCTGTGAAACGGCCTTGCCCGCCTGCCGTGCCTCACCCACCAGTTCACGGGCTATTCTTTCCGTCTGCTGGGCATTGGCGGCATTTCGTTTTATGTTGGAGGCCATCTCCTCCATAGACGAAGACGTCTCCTCGATAGAGGCCGCCTGCTCCGCCGCTCCCTCGGAGGTCTGCGCAGCCGAAGTCATCAACTCCTGACTGCCCGTAGATACACTGTTGGCAGACTCCTTTACCTCCGATACAATTTCCCTGAGATTATGCACCATGTCCTTGATGGCGGCATACAGCCCCGTATCCCCGGTGCCACGGCCAGGCTTATCGTTCGTGAAGTCAATCGTCAGGTCGCCATCGGCAATCCTCTTGGCAATGTCAACAACCACGGCAGGCTCACCGCCTAACTGCTTCAATATCCCAACAATCACCACGTATGCCCAAAAAATCGACACCACCAACACCACTACCGTCAGCACTATGTACAACACAAGTTCTGTCCTTGCCCATCTCTGAAGCCCATGCGCCTTTGTGCTGAGGTCGCTGGATAGTTTGTCCTCAACCTCTTTGAGCATGTTTATCTTCTCCGTCATCTTCTTAAACCAGTGCACCGCATCTATACCAAAGTTTCCAACAGCGGCCTTGTCAAAGGCTACCTTTTTCATGGCCTCTACTTCCTCGACGACCGGCCCTGTCATCTTGTTGGTATAAAACTGCTTCTGCTCCTCGTCGGCCAGCGAAAGGAAAGACCTCATATAGGTCTCCTGCGCCGAAGACAGAAAGCAGTACCTGATGAACATTCCCGGAGCAAACGCATTGGCCCCAAAGGTGTTGCTCAAAACGGCCCTCTCCTGCCCTGCACGCTCCTTTGCCTGCAGAAAATTGACATAGGCAATGGCAAGCGCCGAAATCTCCGCGTTACTGCTTAACTTACCCATCCTGGTTATGACGCTTAAGAGGTCTGATATCATGCCGGTGTAATACTTGATGGCCTCCCCGCCTGATATCTTGAGGCCACCTACCAGCTCTCGGTTGTTATTGAGTTGTTGTAGTTGTTTGTTTGCCGCATCCATTTCGGCTTTAAAGGCGGTCTTGGCATCCGTTGCATCAAACGCCACCAACTCCTTCAGCTTTTTGTCGGTGGTTGTGTGTTGCTCCTTGAGTTCCGGGCCAAACTTCGCACCCTTGCTGCCAAGAAACCCAGCCGAGGCACCACGCTCCTTCTGAAGTTCGTGTACCAGGGCGCTTATCTTTACGGCAAGCTCCGACATGCCCTGCATAGCCCCCATCTGGCGGGCCACCTTGTACTTACTGAGCACCTCGCTAATCGAAAGATAAGACAGGCTCAAAAGCGGCAGTATCAATATAATAATGAGCTTATTCCTAAACTTGGCTTCCTCTATAAACTTCATAGTAGACCTCCTATATATTGTGATTTGATATGATATCAAAAACAAGCAAATTTTGTCTCACCAAAAAAGACTGGCTGTAAAAAATCCTGTGGTGATAAGTACATGG
>NZ_JABXWD010000550.1 GCF_019173545.1 Candidatus Magnetobacterium casense
TCACACACAAGGTCGAGAGTGTGCTGGAGCGCCTCAGGCAACACGAACTTAAGATAGCGGATGGACTGATCGCCGTCATGCTCAAGTGCAAGGACCACATGGCCGAACTGGTGCAGTTGAGCTGCACCTCTGACGATGAGCTTCCAGTCAGTATCATAAAGGAGGGCGATGAGTTGCACGATTCCCTGGCCCCATACCTACTGCCACCCGCTCCTGTCGCTACAACCACCGCTGCTGCCGCTACAGCCACCGCTTCACCAGCAGATTGTGGTATCGCAACTGCCAAGGGGGACTCCTCATTTGGCAGCAGTTGCTGGCACATATCGCTGCGGTTCGGAAGGGATGTACTGCGCGACGGCATGGACCCGCTGTCGTTTATAAACTATCTGAAGCGTTATGGTGAAATAGTATACTTGACGACGTTGTACGCCTGCCTGCCCGATATCGACGAGATGGACCCAGAGAGCTGCTACCTCGGTTTTGAGATAGCCTTTTGTTCCGATTTCACCAAGCAGGAGATCGAGGATGTCTTTGAATTTGTCAAGGAATCCTGTGTGATCAGGATTATACCGCCCCACAGCACTGCCCCGGCGTACATGTCGCTCATTGACGAACTGGCCGAGGACAAGTGGCGCCTGGGTGAGATACTGGTCAAGAGCGGGGCCATAACCCGGAGAGAGCTTGATGAGGCACTAAAAAAACAGCAGTCTGAACCCGAGCAGGAAAAACCCACCATCGGTGACATCCTGGTCAAAGAGGGCGTGGTCCATCGCGAGGTCGTAGAGGCTGCGGCCGATAAACAGGTCAAACTCAGAAAGCCGGCCTCGTCGGACGAGGGCAAGACTATCCGCGTGGATGCCGCCAAGCTTGATGCCCTCATCAACCTCGTCGGAGAGCTTGTCATCTCCTCCGGAGGGATCAGGCAGCACGCACAGACGGTCAAGGACAGCACGTTGTCAAAGTCCTCCATGCTGATGAGCAGACTCGTCAACGATATCCGCGATATAGCCATGAAAATGAGAATGGTGCCCATAGCCGCAACGTTTAACCGCTTCCAGAGGCTGGTACACGACGCCAGTAAAGATATGGGAAAAAACATCGACCTCGTCATTAAGGGCGGCGATACCGAGCTTGACAGGACGATGATCGAAAAGCTCACAGACCCGCTGACCCACATCGTACGCAACTCCGTAGACCACGGGATCGAACCCCCGCAAGAACGTCTTGATGCTGGAAAACCGGCCAAAGGTACAATAACGCTTGATGCCTACCACGACGCAGGCAGTATCATAATCGCCATTTCGGATGACGGCAGGGGGCTTAACGCTGATAAAATCTGGCAAAAGGCCGTTAAGGTCGGCATCGTTGACCCCGACAAGAGACCTCCGGACAATGAACTCTACAAGTTGATCTTTGAACCGGGCTTCTCCACTGCCGAGGCGGTAACCAATCTATCGGGCAGAGGTGTCGGGATGGACGTAGTCAGACGAAACATCGAGGTCATGCGCGGCTTTGTCCAGATAGACACCGTGCTGGGACAATCAACCACTATGCTGATCCACCTGCCGCTGACGCTGTCCATCATCGACGGCTTTATGGTAGGCATCAGGGGGGCGTTTTATATCATCCCGCTGGATATGGTAGTAAAGTGCTTCATCCTGACCACAGAAAAGCGAGAGATGATAGAAACACGCGGCTACTTCGACTTCCGCGGCAAGGTGATCCCATACATAGACCTCGCCGGTGTCTTTAACTCCAATGGCAGCAACAGGCGCAGTGACAACATCGTGGTAGTCCAGTATGCCGGACAGAGTGTGGCCTTTGCCGTGGACAGGCTCTTTGGCGACGTGCAGG
>NZ_JABXWD010000551.1 GCF_019173545.1 Candidatus Magnetobacterium casense
AATCTGACCACCAGAAGGTGGAGAGTTAGAAGTGCCATTTCCGATCGGGCCTGCGGTAGTGCCAGTAGGCACACGCACATATGACTGGCCGTCGGTAGACAGGATTTGTGGGGGCAACTGAAATCGGAACTTGTAGGTTTTAAACTGAGGGTTCCGACGACGAGCTCTGCGCCTCGCGGCGACAGCCTTCTTTGCGTACTTCTTCATCTTACGCTTCAGGTACGACTTCATGTGTATACCTCTTAAAGAGATAATCATATGACTATATGTCGTCCGATTGGATTTTACATTTGCCTATCCCGCCATCTTTTGCGATATAATCCTTATATCCCTCTTCTGCTCTAACGGGGGCGTGGTACCCACCCCTGTGGCCTCTACCTAGTTCTACAGATTCCTTCCAAATAGGCCAAGCGCGCTTAAAATGTTTCGCTTCTATACGCCCTTGAGACTCAGTCTCATACATACCATGTATGTGCGGATGGTTTGGTAACCCATCCTCGTCTACACCCTTGTACTCCAGATACCATGCATACTGAGTAACCGGGCAACTTTTTTGATTCATGACTTTTTCCACGGCGGATAACATATCCGCGACGGTTAGGTCATCACTGGGCGATTTCGTTAGAGTAAAGGCAAATGGACCACTATAAGTGCCATTGCCTATGTGTTTTTTCTTATAGCTACACTTTTCAAGGTGTGCTATCATCTCCCTTTGTTTCCCGATAGAGTCATACGACTCATTAAATACGGGTTTGGGAGAATAAGGGATGTCGGGGTTCGTTGGCTTATGACGTTCCCAGTTGGCTACTCCATCCTGGTAGGCTTGGTAGCGCCGGGAATAACTTTTATTATAAGTTTCCAACGCAGTGAGCAGACGGGTGCATTCAGGACAGGGCATGCCGGGGGTATACCTGGGCATGAGATTTTCTGTCCGTCGGTCCGTTCGTCTGCTGTTAGCATCATCAAGAGGTCAAGTAGTAACTCTAAATGATGCTATTGTGACGGAGTGTTTCGTCCGTCCGATGGTTTTGCCAAACCTATGTAGAAGAACCGATCCGGGTTCTTCGTCATGGGTGAGAAGAACCCGGTTCGGTTCTTCTTCCATAGTTCCCGGCAAGGCAAAAGTGATTTTGGCTCCCTTCGGTCGCTGTGCCGGGCGCCTCAGCGGCAGTGCCTAAACGCAGTTTAGCTGGTGAGCAGGGGAGACCTAAAGCTCACGTGATATGTATAGTTGAGCCTGACAGCATTGTATGTGGCTGTAGGAATAGGAAAATCCTGACAAGCCATTTTGAAACCAAAATGCGAGATATTAGAACTCGCACAATCTATCCACTGGCGTGGCTTTCCAACCATTGCGGCGGAAAGTGTACCGCTGAGGGGTCCCTGCAGCGCACCGATGGCCACCCGGGGGGCGAAAGAAAACTTGGTGGAAGTACGCAGAGAGTTAGGCTGAAACTTCCTCACGCCAGTCTTACGGATAACCGTATAGATATCACCGGGTACAGTAGCATCGTCCTGGTCGAAATACATCCAAAATGTTGGGAGCACACTCTGAGTGGCATCGACAGCAGATGAGTTGTGAAGGTACTGTACCTCAACCGTTACACGGTCAATCCTGTATGCATCGTACATATTCCTGAACTGTACACTGTTAGCAAGGTCATCTAACTTAGGCGCAAACGCAACAGTCCAATCACCAGTATTGGGTATACCAGAACTGGAAGACGTGATGTTATTAATCTGACCACCAGAAGGTGGAGAGTTAGAAGTGCCATTTCCGATCGGGCCTGCGGTAGTGCCAGTAGGCACACGCACATATGACTGGCCGTCGGTAGACAGGATTTGT
>NZ_JABXWD010000552.1 GCF_019173545.1 Candidatus Magnetobacterium casense
TGAAAAAACTGTCAAGAGCAGTAGAACCAGGGCACAATGCATAAGGCTCTCGCAATTTTCATGGGCGGGGGCGAATAGTGCTCCTATTCATGAAGGTTTAACCGTGAAAGAAAACTTACCATGCTTTTTTTTTAATAGGATACAAAAAACACGCGAAGACTTTTACCCCTGCCGTGCGTATCATATGATAAGGGGCAGATGGCTCCGAGCATGAAACAAACTCAGGAGGTTTTAAGGTTATGAGACACAAATTTTTATTAACGATCCTGACGGTGGTGTGCATTGGCGCAACTTCGGTCTCAGGGATGTGTTGGGAAGGTACCAGAGGGGCCATGAGAGGGGCTATGAAAGCGGCAGTCTCTGATGCCTGTAGCGGCAAAAGCGCCGGAGATAGTTGTACATTTACGTGCATGAGTGGACAATCTATCACCGGTACGTGCAAGGAGTTCAATTCGCAGACCTCTTGCGTACCAGAGGGCGGTCCCTTCTCCAGGGGATACCGTGGAGGCATGTTTAACAACCAACCGGTTGTCGATGCCAACGGCATAGTATACGTGACAAAGCTGAATGCGCAGAACAACTCGGTAGTTCAGGCAATAACCATCGACGGCTCAACCGTGAGCTATACCTCAGACATTCAAATTCGTTCCCTCGTGCTTTCAGGCGATGGCAGTGCTCTTGTGGCAGTGGGTGGCAGTGGCGCCGGTGCAACATCAACGACAGGGACATCAACGATAAGCGTTATCCCGCTACCTCTGACGGCAACCCCGGCCGTTGTAAACATCCCCCTGACGGGAAGGCTGGTCTCTGCCCCTACCGTCAAAAACAACCTGATCTATGCCATAACGTTCACGAGGGATAACTCGACAATCTCAAAGACGCTTACGGTGACAGACCTCAGCGGTAAAACCCTGTATAGTGGCGCAATATAGAAAGGGCCTTTACATTGTGTATAATATACTGAAGGGCTGATGATTCAGGGATTAAACATACAGGTCAACGACAGACATGGATTTCCCGGAAGAAACACTGAAGCATTTGCAGAGATGCAGGAAACTCATGTGGTAGAGGATGAGACCCTCCTTGTCCACATCGCCGGGGGCGAGGAGGGTGCCTTTGCGGAACTTGTCCGGCGGCATAGTCAGAGGTTTTACCGCATTGCCTATCGCTTCAGCACAAACCGTGAAGAAGCACAGGACATCGTGCAGGAGGCCTTCCTTAAACTGTGGGAAAGGCCACAACTCTTTAAAGTTACGGGCAAGACAAGGTTCACGACATGGTTTTATCGTGTTGTCATAAATCTCTGCATCGACTATAGCAGACGTCCGGGGGCAGTTGAGCTTACGGATGACATGATGAATGTCCCCGATACCGGCATAACCCCTGATGTCGCTATGGATGCAAGACGGATGCAGGTTTATCTGGAGCACTGCATAGCGCAATTGCCACTGAGGCAGCGCATGGCATTGAACCTGTGCTTTTACGAGGGGGTAAGCAATAAGGATGCGGCGGAGATAATCGGCGTATCGCTCAAGGCCTTACAGTCGTTGCTTATGAGGGCAAAGGGTTCGTTAAAGGAGAAGATGGCATCATATCACGGAGGGACAAGATGAATGTTGCAAGATTCAGAGAAAATCTGCTAATCTATGGAGCCAATCTTATGACATGGCCTGATGATGAGCGCATAGCGGCAGAGGCATTGCTGAGGGACTCCGCCGAGGCTGCAAGTGTGTACAGTGAAGAGGTAGGATTTGAGTCCATGCTCTGCCAAAGACGCTACGAGCCTCCGAAGGATGACCTGGTCGAGCGCATCATCACCGCTGCTACTGCAACATGTAG
>NZ_JABXWD010000553.1 GCF_019173545.1 Candidatus Magnetobacterium casense
CCCGGATTGTGCGACAGGGACATCGATAAGCCCAATAAGCAAGCACTTTGGTTACACCGGTGGCAGCGATACCGTTAGCGTAACACCTCCAAACAGCACTTGCCGATGGACATCCACAAGCAATGTTGCATGGATAAACATAACATCGGGCGATGCCGGAACCGGCAACGGACAGGTATCGTACACGGTGTCCGAAAGCACAGAGGCAACACCCCGCACCGGCACAATAACGATAGCCGGGCAGACCTTCACGGTGACCCAGGACACACATTCGCACCTCAAGGTAGTGATAACGGGTTCCGGCATAGGCTCAGTGTCGGCCTCAACCGGGACACTCTCCTGGAGCAGCGATGGCAAGACCGGCACCGCGATATACAACAAGGACATCCAGGTCGTTCTGACGGCAACTCCGGCACAGGGTGTAACGCTAAAGGCCTGGACGGGCTGCGATGCAACAGCGATCAACCAGTGCACGGTCAAGATGACCACGGACAAGGACGTTACCGTTGAGTTTTCCATGCCCATAACGCCGATATACGACTTTGACGGTAACGGTAAGAGTGACGTACTGTGGCGCAACACCACAAACGGTGATATATACATCTGGCTGATGAATGCAACCCAGATAACCGGCGGTGATTACGTCGTCAGAGGTATTACGGAGGATTGGGACGTAAAAGGCATCGGCGATTTTAATAGCGATGGCAAGAGTGATATTGTTTGGCAGCACACCAAAAATGGCGACGTCTATGTGTATCTCATGGATGGAACAAAGATAATCACCCACGGCTATGCCCTCAGGGGAGTGCCCAAAGAGTGGGAGTTCAAGGCTATTGGCGACTTCGATGGTGACGACAAGTCGGACATCCTGTGGCATGATACCAACACGGGCGATACAGCCGTATGGTTCATGGACGGTAAGGACGTAAAGAGTACCGGCTTTATCATCAGAGGGATACGACCGGAGTGGGTGGTCAGGGTTGTGGCTGACCTCAATGGCGACAAGAAGGGCGACATCGTCTGGCAAAACACCAAAAACGGCGACGTCTTTGTCTGGCTGATGGACGGTACAACCATCTTAAAGGGAGGTTACGCCTCTCCCGGTGTCCCCGGCAACTGGAAGGCAAAGGCAATCGCCGATTTTGACGGAGACGGCAAGGCCGACATCCTCTGGCAAGACACCACATCAGGCGATGTTGCCATATGGCGGATGGACGGTACGTCAATAGTTGGTGGCGGCCTCGTGGTCAGTGGAATGCTCAATTGGTATGTCCTGGCAGTGGCCGATTACAACGGCGATAGCAAGGCCGACGTGTTGTGGCAGAACACCGGCAATGGCGACGTCTACGTCTGGTTCATGGATGGCACAACGATAACGTCCGGCAGCGGGTACGTAGTCAATGGTATGCCATCGGAATGGCAGGCGAAGTAAAGCAGAGATAAGAAGGGCGGTTTACGGCAGGGGTGCCTCACCCCTTCTGCCTCCCCCTCCTCAGGCCTCTACTGCAAGGGGGGGGGGGCAGTCCCCCACTGAGCCGAGGGGCGCTGCCCCCTTGGCCCCTTTATCCACAGTTGACCGTATTACCAGAGTTTACAGCCAAAATATTAAGGGATATGTTAGAATAAGATATGAGATTTGTTGACGTAAAAAGTGATATAGCCTTTAAGAAGATATTTGGCAACGAACACAAGAAAGAGATACTGATATCTTTTTTAAACGCTGTGTTAGGTCTCAGCGGAGATGGAGAGATCGGTGACATAAAGATACTTAATCCCTATCAACTGCCTAAAATGGAGGGCCTTAAAGAAACTATACTGGATATCAAGGCGA
>NZ_JABXWD010000554.1 GCF_019173545.1 Candidatus Magnetobacterium casense
AGGCCTCGGTAGACCTTTTTAATCAAGTCTCGCCGGCATATACTATCGTGGGTCTTAAGGATGTCCCGAATGTCTTGTACGAGTGCCATACGGGGGTGAGTTGTTAACCTCTCAATCCGGCCGGTAGTCTCTTCCATCAGCGCGTCTAGGATTTGCCGAGCATGTTGCATATGGCCCTTATCTACTTTCATCTCCATCGTAGACACAGTTAGCAGCATTGCTAACTTCAGCACTTGCTCTGCCTCCCGTTCTCGGTACGCGTCTTTTTGGGGATCGCCGGTCGGCACGATACTTTCGTAATGCTCTTTGTAAAAGGTTTCACCCGCCTGGGTCCATTTTATTTCTCCGGACATATGTCCCAGCACACTGAGGTTTTGTACTAGGTCTTCCCACGACCGTTTGGATACTCGTTGGGGAAACGCCCTTCGTTTGAAATAACTGGGCGGCATCTCCACTATCACATACCGGGCCATAAATCCTCCGGTAAATGCATCTTGTGGTATCATCTGCTGTAGCCAGTCGGGTGTTGACCCACCAAATACTGAAATACAGTTGTTGCGTAGGATCATTTTCCCACGCATTATTGTCTCGCTTGCCCATTCTTCTCTGTAGTCGTAAAGGTCTGTTATCAGGCTTACTAGGCCTGTGTTGTATTGCTGCTTGCCAAAAAATACACTAAACTCTGGAGCTTTGACTAAGCCAGTCGCATCACGAGGGCCAATCCTAATGGTCTCACGCCCCACAGGGCTAGCCAACGCCTTGACGAGAGATTCAGGCGTAAGCTTATCGGCAAGAACCCTAACTTCTGGACAAGCTTGTGTAAGACAGTTGACCGCCATGTTGATTGTGGACGTTTTGTGACCACGACCGGGTGGCGCCAATAAGAGGACCCAGAGATTCGGGAATAGTTTGGGTAGTAAATCTTTGTCACCCCGATGAATATAGAGCTTGTTGTTAATTGCAGCTCCAAGTACACATGCGGCGCTGAAAAAGCGGAATCGCGGACACGCCTCGAGCCCATTTGTAAACTCCACGAAATCATGCAGCCATCCCTCCTTTGGCAGGATTTCCAGAACGGGATCCAGTTCGTTTAATAACATCAGTCACATCCTCCATTTCATACCAATTCGGGCCTTTATCGTATGTTACCTTAAATCGCGTATTTTCCAATTCTGGTACCTCGCGTTCCATGATTACTGCCATCTGTCTGGTCTTCTCAATCCATTCCTTCTCCTGGACTTGGAAGATGATACTGTCATGCACACTCGCCAATATTTCTATCCCGGCCTGATCACCCATTACAATACTGCCTAGGGTTATATCACTGGCGGTAGACTGGACTGGGAAGTTAAACCCTTGGGTGATGGTCTGTAGGTGTCTAATCCGTCCGAATGGAGTCTCCAAAAACCCAACCTTGGCGAAGGCTTCTTTACATTTGTTTTGATAATCGTGCAGCTCTGGGTATTTGTTCAACACTCGAGTCTGCCATCGTTGGGCCTCGGCTACCGTTACACCGAACTCTCGGGCAATACTGTGGGCGCCACGGCCGTAGAACGTTCCAAATACAATTGCTTTAGCAATGTTGCCCTGGGCATGGGTAAAATCTTTTTTCCTCGTACCGTGCAACAGAGGAATATTTGGGAAACATACTTGGCAAGCTATGTAGTGGACATCAATACCATCCTGTAAGTCTTTAAGCATCTGCCCACCACCGGCCAGCAAAGCACCTACCCACAATTCGATTTGGCTATAGTCAGCACTTAATAGGATATACCCAGGGTCTGGTTCATAAATCATCCTCATTTCATCAGGAACGTTTTG
>NZ_JABXWD010000555.1 GCF_019173545.1 Candidatus Magnetobacterium casense
GATAAACATCACCTTTGTCAGGTCAAACGGTACGGCCAGGTAGTGGTCAACAAAGGAGTTGTTCTGCTCGGGGTCAAGCACCTCCAGGAGCGCCGAGGAGGGGTCGCCCCTGAAGTCGGTACCCACTTTGTCTACTTCATCGAGCATGAAGACCGGATTGTTGGTGCCTGCCTGCTTGATGCCCTGTATGATCCTGCCAGGCAGGGCGCCGACATACGTCCTGCGGTGGCCTCTGATTTCGGCCTCATCACGGACACCTCCCAGGGACATGCGGACAAATTCCCTGCCCAACGCCCGCGCTATGGACTTGCCAAGAGACGTCTTACCCACTCCGGGTGGGCCGATAAAGCACAGGATCGGTCCCTTCATCTTAGGATTGAGCTTGCGGACGCTGAGGTACTCCAAGATACGCTCTTTGATCTTTTCGAGGTCATAGTGGTCGTCGTTGAGGACTTTTTTGGCTGTCTTTATATCAAGGTTGTCAACGGTGGCCTTAGACCAGGGCAGCTCTACAAGCCAGTCGAGGTATGTCCTGACGGTAGCGGCCTCGGCACTGTCGGGGTGCATCTTTTCGATCCTTTTGAGTTGTTTCTCTGCCTCCTTGAGAACCTTTTCAGGCATCTTGGCCTCTTCGATCTTCTTCTTGAACTCACGGACCTCCTCCATGCGTTCATCGATGTCGCCTAGTTCCTTCTGGATCGCCTTTAGTTGTTCTCTGAGGAAGTACTCACGTTGAGTCTTGTCTATTTCACCACGGGCCTCGCTCTGAATCTTTTGTTGTACCATCAGCAGTTCGATTTCGCGATTGAGCATTTCGCCAACCTTACTGAGACGTTCCACGGGGTCGTCTATTTCAAATATGCTCTGTGCCTGGTCTGTTTTCAGTCCGATGTTTGAGGCCACAAGGTCGGCAAGGCGTCCAGGGTCGTCGAGGTTCTCTATCACGATCATGATATCGGGCAGGATGCTCTTGCCCAGCGAAACAGTCTTGTCTATCTGCTCCTTGACCGTTCTGATCAGCGCCTCGATTTCGAGGGACATTTTCTCGGGTTTCTGTTCTTCGAGCTTTTCTATATCGGCTATGTAGAGGTTGTCTTTTTCCTCTATTGCCAGGCACCGGGCCTTTGTCAGCCCCTGCACGAGTATCTTGACCCTGCCATCGGGCAACTTCAGCATCCTCATGATCAACCCTACGGTACCCGTGGTATAGAGGTCATCACGGTCGGGATTTTCCACGTTGAGGTCCTTTTGGGTAAGCAACAGTATCATCCTGTTCGTATTCAGAGAGTAGTCAATGGCGCTGATAGACTTCTCACGTCCTACAAACAACGGCAATATCATATATGGGAAGACTACTATGTCTCTCACTGGAAGTACCGGCAATGTATCTGGTATCTCTAGTTCCTTTTCGTCCTTTTTCTCACTCTCAGACATCGCTATTATTTTACTCCTTTTCTATTCTTATCAGAATTTCCTTATTTTCGCTCTTATGAAACGTAAGACAAACAACGCCGCCTCTGTAGACGGCCCTGCCGGAGGAGACATCAACCGCAACAGGTATCTTTATCACTCGCCTGAAGCCCTCAAGAAACCTCTCCATGCACAGGAAGCGGCAGCCAAGCGCTCCGCCGCCCCCTGCAACGCTGCCTGCAACACCACCGGAGCGGTCTCGCTTGACTCCCTCTATCACAACGGTGTCGTTTACCACCTTAATCTCAACCTCTCTGGGCTCTATGCCTGGCAGGTCTATCTCAAATACGAGCAACTCCGCCGTCTCATATATGTCAACGGGCGGCAACGGCCTGGACTTATCTATAG
>NZ_JABXWD010000556.1 GCF_019173545.1 Candidatus Magnetobacterium casense
ATAGTCACACCCTCGCCAATTTTGTCCCAAAAAAATATCGCTCACACCTTCACTGAGAATTGCTGATAGCACGTAATTTTTATTTGACAAAAGTGTATCAATGCCTATATAGTTATATACTTGTGAAACGGGAGCAATTATGATTATTAATCGAACTGCTCCTTACAGTCGCTTGGGAGGAATATATAATGTGCAGATTAAGTGCAATATCGTCAATGGATTACATATCGCCCATCGAGAACATCCTGGCCCTCGAGACCATGAAGGAGGGACACGACGGCTCGGGCATGGGGCTGATACTAAAAGACCTTGGCAGTGAGTTCGAGGAGTTCAAGGACTACCCCGTCCTGTCGGGGATATGCTCAAAGCATGGCCTCAAGACGCTTGACAACTACCTCAACGGCGAGGGTTTTAAGCTCCGGCACACGTGGTCACCAAAGCTCAAACCCACCAGAGGGATCAAGGCACGCGAGTACTACTTTGCAAGGGTCTACGAGTACCCACAGCAGTTTGCCAATGCCTCCAGGGAGGTCAAGGATGACCTGCTGCTCAGGACGCGCATAGCCCTCCGGATGATGGGGCAGGAGGATGAATCGATTATCGTCTTTTCGTTCTACCCCGACATTGTAACGCTCAAGGAGGTCGGCGACCCGCTGCAACTGTGCGAGTTCTTCAACCTCGATACGGCAACGATTAAGGCAAAGATCATCTTTGCCCAGGGCAGGCAAAACACCAACTACGCCATCAACCTCTACGCCTGCCACCCGTTCTTCATCCAGGGCTACGGCTCCATGACCAACGGCGAAAACACCGCATTTGTCCCCATCAGGGAATACCTCAAAAGCCGCGGCTTCCCAGGCTACATGGGCTACAATAGCGACAGTGAGGTCTTCACCCACATCCTGCACTACGTCTGCAACACACTCCGGTACCCGCTGCGGTACTACAAGGACGTCATCACGCCGCTGAGTTCCTCCGAAATCGATGGCAGGGCCGACAGAGATGCCGTTCGATTGCTAAAGACGTCTCTGCGGTTCCTGTGCATAGACGGGCCTAACTGCGTGATAGGGTTTACGCCCGATGGCTCGTGCTTTATGGTGCAGGACGCCAAGAAGCTCAGACCCGGTGTCGTTGGCGGGGTCAAGGGCAAGGTGGCGTTGATGTCGGAGGAGTGCGGACTCAACAAGAGCATCCCGAAACGGGCTTGTGACAAAGATATATTCCCGATGAAATACGACATGGTAGTTGTTTCACCGGGCGCTCAGGAGGTTAAGGTATGGAACCAGCTTGCCGGTTGGACAACAATCATGAACTAACGCTGAAGGAATTCCCTTATATCATACAGTGGAGACAGGACAGGTGCAAGAGGTGTGGTCGCTGCACTGCTGTCTGTCCGATGTTTGCGATCTATCCGTCTGTGATAGCCCAGCGGGTGGTGCAATCAATTGGCCCCATCCCCACACCAAGCACGGAGAGACGCGTTGTCACCGTCGTCAAGCAATCCACTGCGATAAACAATTATTGTACGGGCTGTGCCACGTGCAGCCTGGTGTGTCCAAACGAGGCCATAGCGCCGGAGTTCAATCCACACCACAAGTTCCTGTTCTACAAGAACACGGGAGGTTCCCCCCACACCAGGGGTGGTCGCAGAAACGACCCGTCGGTCTCCACGCTTGACAAGCTCAAGTTTACTCGGATATCGATGCTCACCGACCCGGCCCTGGACGCCGGACGACATGAGTTCCGTCTGCGCACCTACCTGGGTAGGATACTGCCACCGGATGAGTTGCCTGTGCGGGTTGAGGGCGACAACATCA
>NZ_JABXWD010000557.1 GCF_019173545.1 Candidatus Magnetobacterium casense
CATAAGACCTTGAATAAAACAAGGGCAGATATCGCTTGTGAATGCTACCATTTTTAACAACATCCTCTGAGTCACGTTGTATACAAGTCATAAGTACAGTCTCCTTAAATGAATTTTTAATGTATTATAGCAACCATAACGCTAAAAATAAAAATCATACCATCACTACCTGTGCAGGACTACCAAAAAAAGAATACCGAAAGGAATCGTAAAAAACAGAAGGAGTTGCTTGGGGACCAGTCCCCTTGACCCCGTAAAAATGCCGCATATTCTGTATTTAATCCAATCGAAATTTGCTATAATATCATTCATGTCAATATTGCGTTCGTTAATCTTCATTTTTGCGTGCTTTGTCATTTTAATCATAAAAAAAACCACAGGTATACTATGCAGATGAGGGCGGAGGGGATGGGGCATCCCTGCCACAAACCACCCCTTCTTTCCTTGCATCTCATACGAGCCGGACGCACTATAATTCCTCTATGTCTTTTCCAGTAGTTCCTTAAAAGAGCGTTGCCATGCCTCTGACACTGCGGGGACGGATAGAACCTTTTGGATTGCCTCACGGTTTTTCCTGTCGTGGTGCAATACGTTGTTGGCATAGGTTATGGTGACCTCGGAGAAGGGTCTTTCTTTCAGGGTCAGTTCTACGCCTGCTTCTACGTGGCCTTCCTGCAGGACTCTCAGGTAGAAGCCGGTATAGCCTGCGTCAACTACCAGTTTTACGAGGTCTGGTCTTCCGTATCTGGTTGCAAGGGTGTTGCAGGGTTGTCGTGGTTGGGTGACCTCTACTGTAGCGCTTCCAATCTGGTATATGTCGCCGATGCAGACGTCACCTTCGACGAAGCCTGAGACGGTCAGGTTTTCTCCGAAGGCGGCAGGAGGCAGGGTCAACCCCAGGACACGTTCCCAGTGGGCGTAGTGGTTGCGGCTATAGACGCAGACGGCCTTGTCCGTTCCGCCGTGGTGCTTGGTATCGGAGACGCCATCCCCCTCGAATCCCGTCTTCGTAAGGAAGACTACCCCGGATACCGGCACCTTGGCGATCCCCGTTGTTATGCCCTTGCCGTAAAACAGCTCCTGCTTTGGCTGTCCAATGTTAAGCGATATAACTGTGTTCATAGTGTGTAGTGTAAACCTCCGTATTAATTATAGGGTAGTATTAAGGCCATGCTGCCTCGGCCTTTGCGGTGTACTCGGCTGCCTTGTGCGGATCGCCGGATTTGGCAAAGACATCGGCAAGGTTGCGGTATGAAGCAGCGATATCAGGATGTTTGTCTCCATAGACCTCCAACCTGATAGCAAGGGCTTTTTCAAGGTACTCAATTGCCTTCTTTAAGTCGCCTAACGAGTTCCATGCAACTCCAACATTGTTATAAGACATAGCTACATAGGGCCTCCTTCTTTTTGTTTAAATCCGCACCATCAAATGACATGATCGTAACGTCAACCAGCTTTTCGGTGGACAGGTTTTTGCCGTCACATTCAAGGACAAACTGATACCGGCTCGTGATGACAACGTTGCTGTTGCCCTCTGTCCACTCAACCGCCTCAAGAAAGGGACGGATGATATCCTTAACCGCATCTGCCACGTAATACTCGTTGCCATGACGGATGAGATTCTGTTCAAAGTCGTCGAAATAGATAATTGCCGAAATATCGTCTTTAAAGACCGTGCGAAAAAGACCTTTAATCTTGTCCTCATACTGCCTGTCAGACTTCAGGAGCGCCAGGCCGTCACTATTGCCCAACTTATCAAGCACTCCCCGCAGCTTTGGGATCACCTCCGCCTCCCTGACAACCCCGTGAAAGACAA
>NZ_JABXWD010000558.1 GCF_019173545.1 Candidatus Magnetobacterium casense
ATGCAATTATGTCCCCTCCTAAATGAATACCTCGAACACTACTGTGGAGAGCACGTACCGGCCCCACCACCTAAAGTGGTCACACCACATAAGAATAAGGCGGCAGCGGAAACCGAGTACGCCTTCACACTTAACATGCCCCCCGGTTATGCCGATGAGGGGGCGATTATCAAAGCTGCAGAGGGTATACTCAGGCATGGCCTGACGCCCGCAGCACCCTACGAAAAAGTATGTTATGGGGCCTATGTTTTAGAAAAGACAGAAGTCGGCACCCCGCATATTCATGGAGTTTATAAGACACCGTCAGGTCGTCGTATTGCAACTAAGTATTTTCAGCGCTATTGGAAACTTTGGGACGAAAAGAAAAAGATGGGCCACGGCCATCAAGGTGGGTACCACCAAAAGGCACGCCATGGCGAGTCTTACTCTGCCTATATGTCTAAGGAGGGAGTGGTTGTCCCTGTCGGTGACACCCTCCCGGAAATAAAATCTAACGACTGAGTATAAAATGCCCCGGTATGCTCGTCGTTCCCGCCCCGCCTACGCGAAGAAGATTCGCGTGATGAAGCGTAAGCGTCTTGTGCGCCGCCGTCGTCCTGCAGGCGGTTCTATACGTTTGATTCGTAAGGTAGCTGAACAGAATGTCTACAACACCGCCGTTTTAGGTACACCGGCTGCGTCCGGTGCTGTTGTGACGATTGGCGCAGCCTATCAGACTCCTCCGTTTGCAGGTGTTGGAACCTACTATAATATTCCGTTCGCCATAAGCACCAAGCTTAACGACCTCCTAAGTTTTACTGAGCTTACTGCGTTAGCAGATAAGTATAAGATTAACTGGGTCAAAGTTAAGGTATTCTGCAACAGCAGCATTGCTTCAACGGCTTCCACAGCGCAGCTACCCTCACTCCTGTATACGTTGGACGATGACGACGTCACCCTCCCAGCCTCGTCTACAACGGGCCTAAATACTATCCGTGAGAAGATGTCCAGTCGCCTGAGACAATTTAAGCCCAATACACCTATCACTTTGTTTTACAAGCCCAAGATGCAGGCCCCGGTTAATACCGCGGCAGGTGTTATTGTAGCTGCCGGCGTCCAGCCGGCGAAGTGGGTCGATTGTAACGTAGTGGACGTGCCTCACTTCGGCGTGAAAGGCTTTATTCAGGATGCTAATTTAGCCACTACTGCGTCTACGCTGACGCAGTTCAAGTTCGACATCACAGTGTCGGTCTCACTTAAGGATATCCAGTAAAAAGGTTCATGAAAGGTGGTAGGTAGGGCGGAGGCGTATTGCCCACGTACGGCGGGGCCCGCCTCACCCGACGGGTGGACCCGCCCGTACACGGACCATTCCGCGTAAGTTACCGCGGATTTCATGAAATCCCGAAAATATCCCCGGGCATCCCGGGCAAATACCAAAATTCATTGATGGTATTCAATGAATATGATATAACTATATCATCTATGTGTGTGTAGTTCCTTGACCTCACACACACATATGTGCCCCGGGCAGCCCCCCGGGCAACCCCAGGCACCCCGGGCAAAATTAAAATCCCCGGGCATAGTATAAATGGAGCAGACTGGCCGATACATGAACAAGCTGAAATGTACGAAGACTGCGATGTGTTTATGCTCTAACTGTTATATAGCGCACACTATAAAGTATGAGAAGTCAATGTTACGTAGTGACTGTGACGAATGTTATATGCAATTATGTCCCCTCCTAAATGAATACCTCGAACACTACTGTGGAGAGCACGTACCGGCCCCACCACCTAAAGTGGTCACACCACATAAGAATAAGGCGGCAGCGG
>NZ_JABXWD010000559.1 GCF_019173545.1 Candidatus Magnetobacterium casense
TAAAAGTTATCAATTCACAGCAGGGCACCCTGGGGTCGGGAAATCACTTCATAGAGGTACAGTACGTCAGCGAAATATACGACGAGCGGGCGGCAGAGGCCTTCGGATTGTTTAAAAACCAAGTCACTGTAATGATCCACACGGGGTCGCGCGGGTTTGGGCACCAGGTTTGCACGGACTTCCTCTCCACGATGGAGCAAGCCTCCAGAAAGTACGACATCCAACTGGCCGACAAGGAGCTGGCCTGTGCCCCGTTTAATACCCAGGAGGGACAGGACTACTTTTCGGCGATGAAGGGTGCAGCCAACTACGCCTGGGCCAACCGTCAGTGCATCATGTACTGGTGCATGGAGGCAATGTCACAGGTCTTTAAGGGCAGTCCCCAGGGACTTGGCCTGAGCCTGGTCTACGACGTGGCGCACAACATCGCCAAGGTGGAGAGACACGGCACCAACAACCTCGTGGTACACAGAAAGGGCGCCACGCTTGCCCTGCCCCCCGGACACCGGGAACTCTCCGACGTCTACCGCCACATCGGCCAACCGGTGCTCATCCCGGGGGACATGGGGCGGGCATCGTTTGTCCTGGTTGGCACGGAGGGGGCGATGCAGCAGTCCTTTGGCTCCACCTGTCATGGAGCGGGCCGGGTGTTGTCGCGCCATCAGGCCCTCAAAAAGGCCAAGGGACGTGCCATCTGGCGTGAAATGGAGGACATCGGTGTTACGGTAATGAGTGCAGGCAGGGGCACGCTCGCCGAAGAAATGTCGGAAGCATACAAGGACATATCAGACGTAATAGACGTCGTAGACTCCGCCGGTATCTCCAAAAAAAGTGGCCATGCTAAAGCCCCTCGGCGTGATAAAGGGGTGACAAGACCCTGCTTGTGAATTGATAACTTTTATGCATCGAAACTACTTAGCAGATTTAGATTTAATAGAGGTAATAAAGAATAGGTTGGTAAGCGTATACGATCCAAAGGCGATTTACTTATTTGGGTCGTATGCGTGGGGTAGGCCGACATATGAGAGTGACATTGATTTGCTTGTAATAATCGAAAAATCTGATGATAAACCATACAGGCGGCCAATAAAAGGTCTTAGGGTGTTAAGAGACTTGAAAGTACCAGAAGACATCTTAGTATACACAGCAGGTGAGTTCAGTCAGTTGTCAGATGATATGTCTACTTTATGTTACAAGATTAAGCATGAAGGAATAAAACTCTATTGAGAATAGGAAGGATAGACTTTGCCAACCTCTACCCGATCTTTCACTGTCTCGAAAGACTCGGAGCCAGGGGGCGGGGGCAATATGAGTTTACAGGGGGCGTGCCTTCCCAAGTCAATGCCCTTATGAGACAGGGACTCATCGACGTTGGCCCTGCCTCATCGATCGAGTATCTCAGGAACCGTCACCTGTACGACCTCATACCGGGGCATTGCATCAGTGCATGCGGGCAGGTGATGAGCATCATTTTCTTTAGCACCGTTGAAATAGAGCGTTTAGACGGCGCCACGGTACTGACTACGGCACAGGCAGAGACCTCCACGGCATTATTGAGGATCATACTGAGGGAGTTCTACGGTCTTGAGTGCAACCTCCTTGGCTCAAACGTGCCCCTGATGGCGGGACTGTCACAACATCCGGCCTATCTGCTCATAGGCGACGATGCCCTCATAGAGGCTCAACGTTGTAGCGGACAGTTGTACGTCTACGACCTCAGTTCCATATGGTATGAAAAGACGGGGGAGTCGTGTGTGTTTGCCCGGGGGGTTGCGCCAAAGGGTTTTAATTGCGAGTTTCTCG
>NZ_JABXWD010000056.1 GCF_019173545.1 Candidatus Magnetobacterium casense
CCGCACTTATGGACAGTGTCAGAACCCTTGAAGGCATAGAACAACTACAGGCCTTTAAATCGCTGCTAAGAAAGTCTGCCTCTGTGGATGACCTGTGGGCATATCTCAAAGGGGTATAGTCCAGGAGGGCTTACTTGGTATCTGGAATTTTTGCTATTGACTTTTCTGAAATCCTTGTCCTATACTAATCCCATGATGTCAATAGAGGATTTTAGCAAGGGGATTTTTTTAGCTGGCAGGATGAAGAATTTGCCGACTGAGATGTTAGGATACGGCGGTTTTGGTGCCGTTCTTGCTCTCTCTAATGCACCTTCAGCAACCTTAATTTAATCCCCCAGGCCTTTTTCTTTTTACGGTTATTTTTGCGTCCGGTTGGACTACCATGTATCAACGCCAACTTTTCTTACTTGGGGGAGCGATGCTGGGATAAGGGCGGAAGTTATTTGTATTACAGCGGTGGGAATGTTGGCGTTGGAATGAGTAATCCGATTTGGAAGTTTTATGTAGCCAATGTTAGTGCTGACGGTTATCCAAGTTGGGATACCTGGGTAGACACAACTTTTTTGATAGAGAGTGATCGTCATACTGTATTGCAGTTGCTTTCTCCAAAAGATTGGCAGAGACATATTTCTTTTGCTGATTCTGACAGCAGATCAGCTGGAGGGATATTGTATTTTCATCACGTCAATCGATTAAGTTTATATAGCAAATTTAGATTGGATTAAGTACAGAATATGCGGCATTTTTACGGGGTCAAGGGGACTGGTCCCCTTGCGGGGGGTTCTGAAGGGGGCCAGGAGCGTCCTGGAGCGCCAAGAAGCGGAGCCGCCCCTTTCTTTCTTGTATTGCACACAATCGAAACGCGCTATACACACCAAATAATGGCAGTATTATATTAAACGATGATGGGAATGTTGGTATAGGCAAAAAATTCATTAGTGATACTACTACTTCTTATCCGCTTGAAATGGCCTCCGGAGCCTACGTAACCACGGGCAGCGTATGGACCGGACCAACGCCTCAAGCTGCGAGTACAAGAAGGACATCCACAGCCTCACATCCGAAGACGCCATGCTGGCGTTCAACAAACTCGAGCCGGTCTCCTTCAAGTACAAGACCGACGACGAGCAACACATCGGCTTCATCGCTGAGGACGTCCCTGACATCGTGGCGACAAAGGATCGAAAGGGCCTGAGCACAATGGACGTGGTCGCACTCCTGACCAAGGTCGTCCAGGAACAGCAGAAGATGGCTCAAGAGCAACAGAAGGTGGTTCAGGAGCAGCAAAGGACCATAGCTGAACTCAAGGAAGAGGTCAAGGCGCTTAAAGAAAAATCCCAGTAGCACGATCCTAATGAGACGACAAAAGGACTTCCTTGCCGCAGGCGGCACCGGCGATGTGACGGTAAAGGCCTCGACAAACACCTGCCAATGGACGGCAATGAGCGGTGTTGCATGGATCACCGTAACATCAGGCAGTGCGGTAACCGGCTCTGGCGTGGTATCCTACACCGTTGCGGCAAACGCAGGCTCAACCACCCGCACCGGTACGATAACAATAGCAGGACAGATATTTACCATTACGCAAGGCATCTGCACATACACAATCACCCCGACAAGCAAGCAGATCGGCGGCTCTGGCGGGACCGACAGCGTCAATGTCACAGCAACAGGCATTTGTCCGTGGAGTGCGGTTTTCGATATAAACAGCGCCTTTGCAACCATCACGGATGGCTATCCCGACGTGGCGCTCCTGGACCTCAGGATGCTGGGGGTGGATGCCCTTGATGTGTTTAAACGCATCAAGGAACGTGTCCCTGATGTGGAAATCATAATAGTATCGGGACAGATGGCCATCAGCAACACCGACGTCGATCTCAAGGAACTTGCCTTCGATTACATCGTCAAGCCCGTAGAGATAGATGAGGTTACCAAAAAATCAAACAGGCCCACAACCAACGCCTCGCCAATATACAAAGAAATCAGGCGACAATATTAGGAGGTTGTGCCAGGAACATTCTCATTCAGGGAGAGCATCAACACGTTTTCAAGGCACAAGACAGAGAACCTCATATCATCCAACAAGTTCTACCTTTTTTAAATCAAGTGGGGAGTTGATGTTTATAAAGCTCTCACCTTCGCCGTCTATTGAGCGGAACTCCTCCTGGGCAATGTACCTGACATTGAGCATCCCCAGGATGTCCACAAGGCCCTTCCTGCCGGCTTCAATGGCCCCCTCTATTACGGAGATAGCCCTCCTATTGTAGAGGCCCAAAAGGGGTTGCACCATGCCCCCGTATATGGCAACGACGGCGTCATATTCAGACTGGTTCTGCGCGATAAAGTCCACGAGTTCTTTTTTTACAAGGGGCATGTCGCAGGCCACAACAAAGAGGTTTTCGGCACCGGTGGCCAGCAGAACTGACAGAATCCCCGTTGCCGGTCCCCGCGCCCCTATGACGTCACCGATTAGTCGTGCCCGTCTTGAAAAGTAGACCTCCGGAGAATTGGTGCTGATATAGCAATCACCAAAGCATTCCCGCAGGATCGAAAGGTTCCTGTCAAGGATCGCCTCGTTGCCCAGCTTGATAAAGCCCTTCAACGTCGGGAATCGGGTGTTCTGTCCACCCGCAAGTACAACCGCATCTATCTCTTGCTGTAAAAAACCCTGTGACGTAATAGTTCACCTATAAGAAAAAAGGAGGGCGGCTCCGCCCCCTCCTCAGACCTCCCCCGCAAGGGGGCCAGCCCCCCACTGAGCCGGGGGTCGCTGACCCCTTGACCCCTTTTTGCCCTGTCTAGTACAGCATCATGTTAGCGCCGTCTGCCTTGATCTGCCAGTTGTTGTTGGGCAGAGTGGTTGGCGAGGTGACGGAGGCTATCTTTGTGCCGTCCATTAGCCAGATGGATACTTGTCCGGTTACAGCGTTCAGGAGCAGGATATCGCTTTTGCCATCGCCGTTGAAGTCGGAAATCTCCTTTATTTGCCAGTTTTTGTCTGCCAAGGTGGTTGGGGAGCCACCCCCTGAGATGTCATCGACTAACCAGATGTAGAACACTCCCGTGGCGGTATTTTGCCAGAGAATATCGCTTTTGGCATCGCCGTTGAAGTCTCCGCTGCCCCTTATTTGCCAGTTGGCGTCGGAGAAACCGGCAAGCATGGTGGTTGACTTTATGGCGGTGCCGTCCATGTACCAGATGGCGGGGATAGCGCCGGAGGTGTTTTGCCAGAGGATATCGCTTTTGCCATCACCGTCGTAATCGCCGATACCCTTTATCTGCCAGTTGTTGTCTGCCACGGTAGCCGGAGAACCCGCCGACGCAATCGTTGTACCATCCATCAACCATATGTATACCACTCCGGTGGAGGTGTTTTGCCACAGGACGTCGCTCTTGCCATTGCCGTTGAAGTCCCCGATGCCCACTATCCGCCACGTGGGGTCTATAAATGACGTTGGTGAACCGGCAGCCAGGATAGAAGTCCCCTGCATCAGCCATATGTAGAACTGCCCGGTTGAGGCATTGTGCCACAGGAGGTCACTGTTGCCATCGCCGTTAAAGTCCCCGGCACCAAGCAACCTCCAGTTGTTGTCTGCGACCGTGGCAGGGGAACCGCCTGATGCAATTGCCCCGCCATCCATAAACCACAGCCAGACCATACCGGAGGTAGTCTCTTGCAAGAGGACGTCGCCCTTGCCATCGCCATTGAAATCCATCCCCGTTGGACGTGTAGGTTTTAGGGTAAAGGTTATGGTTACTGCCCTGTCAGTGCTCATTGTTACAACGCACTGTGCAGAGGATGAGGTCGTATCGCACCCCGTCCAGGTTGCCACGGAGTCTGTTGCAGGTGTGGCCGTGAGGGTTACCTGTGTATCCGGGGCATATGGTGCAGTTGCAACATTGCCTGTCCACTGGAGGGAACCACTTGAGGCGGTCACACCTCCGCTGCCCGTCCCTGCCCGCGTAACGGTGAGGGTAAAGGTCTCCCCACGCACGAACCTCTGTATGCGGTGGTTAGATGTATCGGCTACATACACGGAGCCGGAGACACCTACGGCCAATCCGTAAGGGCTGCTGAACTGGCCATCGCCGGTGCCCGTACTGCCCCATTTTGTTAAAAAGGTGCCATTGCGGTCAAATTTCTGAATCCGGCTGTTACCGGTATCAAGGACAAACACATTGCCGCTTGTGTCAACCGACACCCTGAATGGCCAATAGAGCTGGCCATCGCCACTGCCACGACTGCCCCCCTTATCGACAAAGACCCCGTCAGGGGTAAACCTCTGTATGCGGTGGTTATCCGAATCAGCGACAAGGACGTTGCCGGCGGTATCCACGGCAATGCCGTAGGGGTGTTTGAACTGGCCATCGCCGGTGCCAAAACTGCCCCATTTTGTGATAAATACACCGTTGTTGTCGAACTTCTGGATACGGTTGTTAAGTGTATCAGCAACATAGACGTTACCGGCAGCATCTACGGCAATGCCGTAGGGGTTGTCGAACTGCGCATCACCGGTGCCAAAACTGCCCCACCTGGCAATAAATACACCGTTGCTGTCGAACTTCTGTATGCAATCATTGCCCCAGTCGGCAACGTAGACGTTATTGGTGCTGTCAACGGCGATGCCGATCGGTCCGCCAAACTGGCCATCACCATGACCATAACCGCCCCACTGTATGATAAAGGCACCGTTGTCGTCAAATTTCTGGATGCGGTCATTATACGTATCGGCAACGTAGACGTTACCAACTCCGTCGGTCGCCACCGCAAAGGGCATGTTTAATTGCCCCTCAGCATTGCCATTACTGCCCCACTTGCCTGCAAAGCTGTACGTCTCAAGCGCATAGACGTTGACGCTGTTTATAGCTAAGACCAAAACAAGCAACCAATATGCTGACCTTATTTTTTTCAATATCTTATCCTTCATGTACTTGTATACTTTAACGATAAAATAAATCCGTACAAAAGTCAAGAGGGGCAGGGCAATTGCGTATAAAATTTTTATTAGTTGTTGATAGTTTAGCTTTGTTGAAAATCAAACATGCGCATGATGGGGTCAAGGGGGCTGGCCCCCTTGCGGGGGGTTCTGAAGGGGGGCGGAGCCGCCCCTTTTTTTTTCTTACAGTCAAATGCGATTGCTCTGCTTCCCCTGGGGGGTAAGAATGATTAGCTACACATGAGGGCGATCCTAAACTCGGCGCCACCATCAACGTTGCTGACTGTTAGTTTTCCATTCATATTTGTCTCTATAATCGTCCTGGACATATAAAGCCCTACGCCGGTACCCTCTGTTCCCTTTGTTGTGTAGTAGGGTTCAAATATCCTGTCCATAACATCCTGTGGTATGCCACCACCGTTGTCTCTGATTGAGATTATCGCTTCGTTTTTCGTTTCATCCTTGTCAAATTTTATTTCAATCTTCCCGTTTATTGTCTCGGCATTTTTCCTGAGTATAATAGCATCTCTTGAGTTGTTCAGGAGATTGAGCATTACTTGTTTAAACTCGTTAGGATACCCCACTACAAGAAGTTTTGAGGATGACACCTCTTTTACGCCAATGCAGATACCATTGCTAGTAAAAATCTTGGAAAATAAAAAAACTAACTCTTCTACTGCAAGCTTCACATCAAAAATGACTTTATCTTTTGATGGTTTAAAAAAGTTCCTGAAGTCATCCATAGTTTTGCTCATAAAAAGGATTTGGTTCATCGAATTATCAGATATGTTATTAATATATTGGTCATTTAACTCCCCAAAACGATATGCCTCTTTCAGGTCTTGTACAAATATAGACAATATGTTTAGTGGTTGCTTCCACTGATGTGCAATTAGTACGAGCATCTCTCCCATAGCCGCCATCTTGGACTGCTGTATCAGCAATTGTTCATTTTTCTGTCTGGTTTCTGTTTCTTTGGCTACCCGTGTCTCAAGAGTTGTGTTTAAAATTTTTAGTTCCTCTTCCATTCTTTTCCGATCAATAGCTATGGCATAGATGTGTGCAAGGCGATTTATGAAATCCAAATCCTCATCGGTATAATCCCTTTCGGCATTTGCCAAGGTAATCTGTCCGATAAGGTTGTCTTTAATCTTCGCCGGAACCGACAGAAATCTATATATCGGAACATGTCCCTCAGGCGCACAACCCTTGTACGAGTGATGTTTTTGAGGATTATTTGTATAGAACCCTTCCTTTATATTCAGGGAATGTCCCCAGAGGGCATTATATCCATTATCACCCCTTGGAAATACTGCCTTTTGCTGCCCACTCTCTATATTGCACATGCCATCGTGCATCATTGCGGTAAGGGTATGTCCTACCATATCATTCGAGTCTTTGTCTACCTCCGCTACGTATCCATGTAAACTATCGGTCAGCATCATGCCATATCTGTTAATAACCACGGCAATATCATAGATTCTGCTCTCAGGAGCAAGAGATACCCTGGCCACTTCTGCGGCTGCCCTTTGAAAATCCAGTTCTCTCTTCTGCCTTGCTTGAACTTGTTTTATGTCCGTAATATCAAAAAATATCACAAACTTTGAGGCGGAACCGTCCACGTTGCTAATTGGAGCGTCAAGGAGCGAATATGTTTTCTTGGATTTAGGGCTATACCACTCCCGTTTAACGGTTTCTCCGACGAACTCCTTTCCGTTACTGCACCAAGAGCATGGTTCCGTCCTATCGTGAAAATACTCATAACACCTGCGGCCATTTACCTCTCCAAAATCACTGATCATAGCATCGTTTACAAGTTCTATATGGTATTGCCTGTTTATTATCAAAAGGCCTATTGTTATGGCATCCGTTATTGCCTTAAGCTTATCCCTCTCTTTTTTAATGACCGCTTCCATGTATCTTCTCAGGCTGACGTCTCTGAAAACACCCTGTACAAACGGGCTTCCATTGTGGTAAATGATCTGCGCCAACACCTCACAGGGGATTTTGTCGCCATTTGATCGGACAACGTCAATTTCTATGGGGTAGACACTACCATTATTTATTAAATCTCTGATGAGTTCCTTAAATAGTTCTTTTGAAAGTTCCTCTTTGTCTTTAGGGTGTAATTGGGATTGATGCATACCTTTGATTTCACTGACAGGTCTACCTAAGAGTACGGATGCCGTTTGATTGGCGTCAACGATATCGCCTGTTTTCGGATCAGCGATAAGTATGGCATCCGGGGATTGATCAAACAAGTTCCTGTAGCGTTCTTCGCTTTCTCTAAGCTTGGTGCTCATTCGCTTTTTCTCGGTTATCTCATCCGCAATGTTGATATGAAATGTAGGATACTCCAGGCTCTCCCATAGGCGGACTTCGTTTATGTTTACCCATACAATCTGGCCGTCTTTGCGGATATGACGTTTTTCCATATTAAAACTCTGTATCTCGCCACTGATCAGAAGTTTCATGTTATCCATCTCTGTCTGCAGATCACCGGGATATGTTATTTCCTGGAATCCGAGGTTTAGCATTTCCTCCTGAGTATAACCAAGTATATTGCAATAGGCCGTATTGACCTTAACGAACTTACCGGTAGATGAATGCACAATAGCAATTCCGACAGGCGCCTGCTCAAAGATCACTTTAAACATCTGCTTATTCTCACTTCTATTCCCCCCCCACTTAAAGACGTTGTCTATAAGCGTAGAGTGTCGGGTTACATTTGATTCTTTACTAACCTTGCTCTTAATTTGCAACGACTGCTCTTTCCCTATAGCTCTGGGTTGCTTCTTCTCTGTCATTGTACAATCCTCTCTTTTCAAAAATTTCAACTGTCATAGCATTAACTAAAGCTAACGGCTGTTGTTAAAGAATGTGCCTGATATCCTGACAATCATAGCAGACCATTTTTACAGATAGTACTACAAGTTGTCTTTATACAAGGGTGCGCTACCCTCTTATCGATGTTTGATGACGGACAAACCCCAGACTTCCTTCTCCTGAGTTGTAAGAACTGGATGATGTCGCCTTCTTCGTCAAAGATTGGATGTACCTGGACCTCGTAAACACCTTCGCTGCCATTTTCGCCCTGACATATGTTTTCAAACATCGCAGTTCTCCTTGTCTTTTTTACTTTTTCCATCAGGCAGATATGGTCGTCGCTGCAACATGAGCCATGTCTGTTTTGAATTAAGTCACAGCACTTCATTCCAAAGTGTTCACCGTGTGGCGATGCAGTCCTATTGGCCCATAACACGGAATAATCATCGGCATCAATTATGTAGACCTTATCCGGGATGCAATCCAGGATACCGAATAAGTAATCTGACAGAGTCTTGAACCGTGACGAAGTAAGGTGTTTATCACCACCATGAGACATAATATCCTCCTTTGTGATCAGTTCACATGTAAAACATTTCATCCTTTAGTGCTATTATGAGCAAACATTCAAGTGTATTCTGTATCAGTTTTTGCCCAAATATCAGGAATCTTACTAGCACATTGCGCGCAGCCGTCAACAGAAGAACAGTAAAAACATGTGGCTACGGCATCTCCCTGCAAATCCTTTATTAAGCAAGATTTTGCGCCTATCCATGAAACATTAATATCTCCGGTTTCCACATCATCTCCATACTTTATTAAAGGCAGACTGAAGAACCGTTAACAGTCCGGTCTCATCAGAGAGCATGTTTGCGCACCTCTCTCTATCTCTTTTTCATCATGAGTATGGCATCCGCCCATGCCGTCTGCAACTATACCAACGTCCATGATTATTACATCATCGATTGATTTAGCTTTAAAGTGTTACATTAGACAACCCCTTTATTGTTGCACGTTGCTGTCAATAAAACATTACATCTCACGAACAATTGCTGAGTTTCACGACAAGTTCCTCTCGTGTTGTGCCAAGTGCATTGGCTGCCATTTCTATATTGCCGCCGCAGTATTTAAGCGTGTATCTTATGATCCTGCTCTCCGCTTCCATGACGGTTATTGGCATTAATTCCTCAATCGTAAAATAGTGTGAAAATATCTTTACCTTCACAAATCTCCCTCCATGCAAAATAGTGTTAAAAACACCTTAACCTGTACAATTATCCCGACATAAATCTCCCTCCATGTAAAAATAAGTGTAAACATACCTTAAACTTCTCATAATCCTCCCGTCATGTTATCGATAACTATCCTCCTCCAGCAGGACACATAATGCTTTTCTGTGCCACTGCCAGAGGATTTTATAGAACCTCCTAAATCTGACGTACTACATACCTCAAGAACCATGCCTGGGGTATAATAGGGATAAACAAGAGCATATATGGTTGACTGTTACGATGACTGTAAATCAGGGGAGGGGGACAGATATGAACGATTGGTCATACACAAAACGACAACGTCAAGAAAGAGCGGGCTTTTAACCTGTGAACGATAGTTCATAGACTATGAACTATGCTTACCATGCATGGGAGCAATGCCATAGTATTTGAGGCGGCGGGCAAGCCATCTGTAGGTTATTCCCAGCATTGCGGCTGCCTTTGTCTTATTTCCATTTGCTTCCTCGATAGCTGCCAGTATGCTCTCGAGTTCTGTTTTTTCCAGGATTTCTTTAAGCGACACATGTCGTGTTTTGTCTGTGACATTGCCATCAACGTTTAACAAGCGTCTGACATATTCAGAGGAGATATTTTCGTTTTCACAAAAAAGGACTATACGCCTCATTAGGTTTTTTAACTCTCTTATGTTGCCAGGCCATTGGTGTCTTCTCAAGGACTCCAGGGCATCTCCTGTCATATAGAATAAAGGTTTACCCAATTCATAACAGGTGTCGTTGAGAAATTTCTGTGCATAGAAACTGATATCTTCCACTCTTTCTCTCAGAGGCGGGATGGTGAGAGAGAACTCATTTAAACGATAATACAGGTCGCTCCTGAAAGTGCCTTGTTTGACAAAGCTATAAATATCGACGTTGGATGCACATATAATCCGCAGGTCTACATCAACTGACCTGGTATTTCCAACCGGATATATTTTTTTATCATCGATGACGGTAAGGAGCTTGCTCTGAAGATGTAAGGGAATGTTCTGTATTTCATCCAAAAAGATAGTACCCCCAGAGGATGCCTCAAAAAATCCCTTCGTTTTCATTACTGCTCCGGTAAAGGCACCTTTTTCATGTCCGAACAACTCACTTTCTATAAGTTCTTTTGATAGGGCGCTTATGTCAACCTTTACAAAGGGCTTTTCACTTCTATGGCTCAGGTTATGAATAATCTCCGCTACAAAGGACTTTCCGCAACCAGTCTCACCCAGGAGCAAAACCGATAAGTTGCTCTGCGCTACCTGCAGTATATCCTTGTAAAGTTTATGTGCTGCAGGACTTCTGCCTAAGATGCTTTCTACCGATGAAGATAAGGCCAATTGAAGTTTGTCCACTTCAGTGGCTAATATACGCTTTGACGTGATATCGATTAAGACAACAAGGCATATATCGCCATCAACAGCAGTCCCCTCAAGCGTTACCCATAAGTCCCGCCCCTGCAGATCAGACATTGCTATATTGCATGCCGTATGGTTTGCTTGGTTACAGTCAAAGAGGCCCTCGATGTGTTCGTTAAAGGTCACTCTGTCCTCATCCTTAACAAACATGGACAAATGCCTTGTTGTCAGGTCTTCTTTTTTGCCACCCAACATATTTGCACCTGTGAGGTTTACCTCAACGATCTCTGTTTTTCTGTTGATGCTAAAATAACCTACAGGCGCAAAGTCATATAGCCATATATACTTATTATTGGAGAGTTCCAGTTCCTTTTGCAGGCCATATAAGTTCAGGTGCGTCTGAACCCGTGCCAAGACCTCGTCACTCTGGAATGGATTACAGATGTAATCGACTCCACCGTTTTTAAATGCGCTGATCTTTTTATTTATATCCGTCAGGGAGCTTATGAAGATGACAGGGATATTTGCCGTTGCAGGGTTAGTCTTAATACGGTGGCATACTTCATAGCCATCCATGTCAGGCATAACGATATCAAGGAGTATAAGGTCAGGTTTAGCCTTTTCCACAAGGCTAATGGCGGTTGCACCATTCTTGGCAAAAAATAGCTTATACCTGTCCGTCAGTATCTGCCTCAACAACTGCCTGTTGCCAGGCTCATCATCAACAATCAGGATTTTGTACTTGCTCTCTAAAATAATAGCCTCTTGCAAATATCTTTCTGCGATAGCTCACCCCTTAGTAACAGAAGGCTGATTGAAGATAAAATCTCTTAGCCTTTGACTGAGAAGAAACATGAGACAAGCAGAATAATAAAAGCGGCTCCTTATAATTTTGTATAGGCATATTTTCCTACAATTGCATCCCACACACACCTCCTCTTCACTGATAAATGTAGGGGAAATACGCCGGTGTCTCTCTCTCATCTCCCTTGCGGGAGGGAATAAAAGAGAGGAGAGACACTTTATATACCCGTTTACCTTGAGAAATTTGCATAGACAGCGGAGAAAAACCAAAAAGCATACCGCAAGATGACCCGTGGTCACTATCAAGGACATTATCTCTACTATTCGCCCTTTCTTTCATTCTATGTCCACTATCAAGTATGCTGTTAACCATTTCTAAAATAGCACAATTCACATTTAACAAACGGGCATACGTTTTGTTGCTGTTGTCCTAATACAACAGCGGATTAAAGTACTTACAAGTGTACCATACATTACTTACAAATTGCAAGTCGTGATGTTTTTTTTTTCGAGTCCCTCCTGTCATCAGAAGTTTAACTGGATTCTGTTTCTGAGCGCATATGCGTCGCTGTGATGTGTCTCACGGGTTGGGAGGGTGCTTGTGATCGTATCATATGCCTTACCTGTAAACATGTAGCCACCTTCTATGTAATATATAAGGTTCTTTGACATCCTGTATGTGAGCTTGCCGTCTATTTCCACACCAAGGTCGGTTGACGGGTCGGCACCGTTTAGGGCTATTTTTTTGGCTGCCTTCAGCGTATACACGTAGAGTTCGCCGTCAAGGTCTTTCACAAAGTTTGCGGTTGCTCCACCTTTGATACAAAAGGTGTTGGCGATACCTGTGGAGGTCTTGCCGGCAGCCGTCTTTAAGTAGTAATCGTACACGAAAGTATAGTGTGGTTCAACCCCAAGGAGGGTGATAAACGTCTTGAAGTCTTTGCTGTCGTCTTGCGTGGACTTACCGCTGCCGTATGCTGTCTCCAGAGTCAATGTAACGGGGAGGCCGCCGGCAACCGTCTTATAATCTATTGCCGCTAAACCGGCCCAGCCTTTGACTGTGGCATCGTCAACGTTTAAGACGCCATCCAGCTTGCCTGCCTGAAGCTCAATATCACCCCTGAGCATCACCTGACCAACCTTGTAATCGGCACGCAGACCAAAATTCCATATGTGACCGTGACTATAGTCGGCAAACAAGGCACTGAAGCCCTGGTCGTTTATGTACGTTACATCAGCTCCGGCCTTCAGGCCCCCGGTGGTGTATTTTAACTCTGCGATATAAGCGTCGGCATCATCGGGATGGTTAATGCCCTGCTCGGCCAACTTTATGGTGCTTACCTCTATGTTTACTTCTTTGGATGGATTGACAATCAACCTGATCCCGTCATCGCCAAACTTCTTGTGGTTAAAGAACAGCCTGTTGCCGATATACCACAACTGATGACCAACCTGTACACCGTACAGGTCATGCCTGTACAG
Organism: Candidatus Magnetobacterium casense; assembly: GCF_019173545.1. Taxonomy (GTDB): domain Bacteria; phylum Nitrospirota; class Thermodesulfovibrionia; order Thermodesulfovibrionales; family Magnetobacteriaceae; genus Magnetobacterium; species Magnetobacterium cryptolimnobacter. The sequence goes on from NZ_JABXWD010000056.1 coordinate 12,663, forward strand.
GAGCCACGCCTGACGGACCCTTACGCCGCCACTCTTTGTATTACCGTTGGGATAGAGACCGGTATCACCGGGGCCGGTTCCCCACCTCCAGCCATCGACCTTGTCCGTGCCGGATTCAATCTCCAAAAACCCTTCTGCTTCGTTGCCTATTTTGGCGTCAATGTTGAGCTTTACGTGACTATCGTAGTAGGCATTATGGTCGTCTTGGACTTGTTTCATGCCTGCCTTGTAGTATTTGCCGTCAAGCTGATCCGTCAGGTTGTGTGCAAACATCCCCCTGAACCTGAACTCACCTCCAAACGTTATCCTGGTCTCACCATCCGGCATAAATACGGTACCAGGTGAGACCTCACCGGCTGCATACATAACCGACGCTGCACCCAGAACAAACATCAACATCATAAGTGGTAGTACTACTGTCTTCAAATTAAGCCTCCATTTCCGAATCTCTCGGATTTGACGCTGCAGGACGCTCATGCCCCACCCACAAGTACGGCATCCTGACAGCTTGTTGTTTCGTTTTCAGTGGGCTGACTATACACATTTTCCATGTCTATCCCCAATGTCATTGCAAAACTC
>NZ_JABXWD010000560.1 GCF_019173545.1 Candidatus Magnetobacterium casense
CCCACACCAAGGGGCTTTCTAGGGCTTCCCAGGGGCACATTAAGGGGTAACACGTTACATGACACCTATGGAATCAGGGCGAAAAGGCGGAGTTGCTACCAGGGACAATCATATAACTTTATGTCCACTGTGCGGAACTCCGCAGAAAAACCAGTACCTTGCCGACACCGGCAAGAAGGGAGGTATTGCGACCCTGCAAAAGTATGGGCCAGGCTTCTACTCGCAGGTCGGTCGCCTAGGCGGTAGAGGAAACACAAGAGAGAAACGAACAGGCAGGAGCCCGAGTGTCAACCAAGCCCCTGCCGAGGAGGTTATCACAAACCCCAATGTTAATTATAGCACTCAAAGGTAAGGCAAAACAAGTATTCCCACTCTTCGCCCTGTACTGCAAGACGCAGGGCAACAAGAGAATCTGTGAGTTAGGAAGGACAAATGACCAACCATAGGGACAATAGAATCAGCCTTATTGCCGTAGGCGATCTCCAAATTGACCATTATTACCAACGCCCATTATCAGAGGAGAAAGCCAATATCATCACAAAGAACTTCCACATTGACAAAGTCGGGGTATTAAAAGTCAGTAGGCGCGATGGCGGATACTTCGTCATAGATGGGCAACATCGCCTAGCAGCAGCGAAAAAGCGCGGGCTAACGCATCTGCCGTGTCTAATTTATGATGATCTAGGCCCTGATGATGAAGCTGACCTACGCCTGGCATTCAACACCCGTAAAGTAGACGCCACAGTTGACACCTTCCGACTTCTATTGGCTAAACAAGACCCAACTGCCACCGCCATCCAACGCATTGTAGAAGATATTGGACTAAAGATAAGTCTGTCTGGGGGAGGCCACCCGAATCCACGTCACATACGATGCGTTGGCACACTCATGCGAACATATCTACAGTATAAGCATGGCGACCAACTTTTGGCTCGGGTCTTAATGGTGAGTCGGCGAAGCTGGCCACATGACTCATGGGGACGCTCTAGCCACATCATACAAGGGCTTACCACGTTTCTAAGCCTCTACCCAGAACTATCAGACGCCGCCTTAATAGACAAACTCAGACGCTATACCCCAGCCGAACTTTTGGCCAGCGCTCGAATTGAGCAAGCGACAATTGTGGGCCTCGGTAGGGAGAAAATCATTGCATCCCTCATATTACGGCTCTACAACCGAGGCAAGAGAAACAAACTACCTAATAGGATTATAGGGAGGTGAGCGATGCCCAGACCACAGGTAATGCAAAGAACCCAATTAGTGCCAAAGGTGTTTGCCGACCTAGGGTACACCACCAAGGAGTACGACGACCATGTTCTGACGGTTGTGTACAAGGACGAAGAGATTGCCGCATTATCACAGGTTGACCTCCACCCGGATGACATAGTGGACATCATCGCCCGGCACTTCGTCAGGACCTCAACCCCGATGGGGGCGGTACGGGGGTGACAGCCCCTATGTGTCCTATGAAGTTCAACAACACTAGGCCGCCAGAAACCATTGACTGGGCGTGTGAGCGCGATGGATGTGCCTGGTGGTCTAAGGGCGGTGAACGCTGCGCAATCGTCACAATAGCGATGGGGGTATGGGCGACCTTGGATACCATCAAGGGCAATAACCACTCAAAGAAAGGCAAGAGGACTAAGACAAGTGGATGATTCGTTTATTATGACGACCGCCTTCTTCAACTCTTTTCAACCTCCTTCTCTTAATGGGCAGGGCGAGGACCCGCCACGAAAGCTGGCCTCGCCGCCCGTTCAGTGTACTGAATGTGGCGAGCCCTTGATTGAAATGGAGTTTACC
>NZ_JABXWD010000561.1 GCF_019173545.1 Candidatus Magnetobacterium casense
GGTCCCTTTGCTCCGGCGCCGATGGTATAGACCTTGATGTTGAGGGCCGCCGCTGCCTGGGCCGCAGTCAGGGGAGAGACCGAACCCATATTGTTTCTGCCGTCGGTTAAGAGGATGACGACCTTTGACTTGGCCTTCGTCTCCTTAAGACGCCCTACAGACATTGCCAGGGCGCTGCCTATGGCCGTGCCATCCTGTATCATTCCGATCCTGGCACGCTCCAGTACCGTCAACAGATAACCGTAGTCGGTTGTGAGCGGACTTGCCATGTATGGGACACCGGAAAACTCTACCAGCGCAATGCGGTCTGATGTCCTGGCGCCTATAAACTCCCTGACGACCTCCTTAACGGCATCGAGTCTGTTGTGGTGATTGCCGTCCTTTGCAAAGTCCTCGGCAAGCATACTGCTGGAGAGGTCTATGGCTATGGCGATGTCTATCCCCTCAACGTTGACATTGGTCTGCTCCAGGAGCGACAGTGGCCTGGCCAGTGCGATCAACAAGAGCGTAATCGCCACAAGCCTCAAAAAGACCATACCCCTGGCCGCCCGAACCCTGAGAGTCTGCCCCAGTCCCCTCAGGAACACCCCCGAGGAAAACCGCATCGCAGGCAAACCCCTCCTCCTGTTGCCATACCACAGCGCCGCACACAAAAACGGGATGAGTATCAATACCCAGGGGGTCTTAAAGCTCATGGTCAGGCATCCTTCGTCTCCGGCGCCGACTGTTGCAACGGACGGGTCTCATCCACAAAGCGTCTGGCGACATTAAAGCTCTCCTCTATCTCCTCCGGGGCGGGGCCATAGCGTGCGAACTTTACCATGTCGCAGCGCAGCAGAAAGTCCCTCAACAGTTCCTTCTGAGAGACCGATAACTGCCGCGCCTCCTTTACATTGAAAAGGAACTCCTCGGTAGTCATCTCCGGGGCCTTCAGCAGGAACCTGTCCTCTATGTAGTATCTTATGATGGCCGACAGCTCGATGAAGTACTCCTTGGTCAGGCCGTCTTGCAACAGGGTGCCTGCCCTGAGTCTCTCCAGGGCCTCGTATGCCATTTCATGGGGCGTTTTTCGGGGGGGAGGGGCTTGCTTTGCAGCCCTCCGCCGTCTGAGCAGGTACAGGGCAAGGGCCGCTATGAGCAATGTCAACGCACCTGCAATAATGTAAGGCCACGGAACCTTGCTGTCCTGAAGGTCTTTGATGTCCCTGATATCGGTGGCGGGTGTTTTTTCCCGGGCACTTTTTACCTCTATGGTTACTTCGTTTGTCTTTGCCTCCGTGTAATCCCTGGTCGACTGACTTTTGTATTTAACGGTTGCCGGTGGGAGTTTGTAGGTGCCTGGGGTGTAGGAGCGCAGCTTATAGCGCTTGATCGTTGACTTGATGACAAAACCGCCTTGGTGCATGGCCTCATCCAAGATAGTGAGGTTGTCGTTGCCAGTGTTGTAGGCCGGAAACTGCAAGTCAATACCCACGGTAGGATCGACCTCTACGGAGTAAGTGATCGTATCCCCGGTAAGGACCACAGCCTTGTCAACGTATGCCCTAAATGTGATAACAAATGCAATTGCCGAGCCGTATGTTGCCAGCACAACAACTACTACAAGGAAGGTACAGCCATAGCGTCTGTCATGCTTGTTTCTGATGCCCATTTTTTTTATTTCAATCCTGTTTATCTTGCAATATATTATATCACAACGTTGCATGACTGGTGCCATAAAAAACCTGGAGACAAGTAGCGCGTCACTACGGTAGATTTATAGAATACGCAGACTTTGGTTGTCTTGTATTGTCT
>NZ_JABXWD010000562.1 GCF_019173545.1 Candidatus Magnetobacterium casense
CACCAAGATGTCCACCAGAATCTGCAAACAGGTTGGCGGGGGGATTGTGGGCTACCTTATGGAACTCCCTATGGAATACAGAAATGAGGACATGGCCGCGAAGCACAGGGCAGTAGACGAGTCGGAAGCTGAAATGAGAAAGCTTGTCACTCGCGGCTCCTCCGAAGACAGCCGATATGGCAAGGTGGAAATCAACAAGAAGTCCGAAGAGGTCAGACCCGTTTAGAAAACTTGAAAACCATTATCCAAAGGAGCATTTGACATGGCTAATACGTCTCACATCCGAGGGTTTGTCCCCTCGCACTATCTCAATGGAACCCCCTGGAACGGCCAGGTGAGAATCTACTACCACGCGGCTGCTGACGGGACGCGGCTAGGGATTGGGGACCCTGTTAAGTTTGCAGGGTCGGCTGATGCCACTGGTCGATTTCCGTCCGTCATCCGGGCTGCAGAGGGGAACGTCATCACGGGCGTCGTTGTAGGATTTGGCACGGTCCCCACTGGAATCCAGGGTGTGAATCCGGCAGTCCTCTACGACCCGACCAACCTGGCCAAGATGTACGGGGTTGCGTCCACGGAATACTATGTGGCCGTGGTGGACGACCCCTTCGTCGTGTTTGAAATTCAGGAGGATTCCGACACTGAAAACATGATTGTAGGTGATGTCGGGGGCACGATCCAGATGCTTGCGGCAGACTGCAGCACCACTACCGGCCTCAGCCAGTTCACCATCGACTCCAGCTCAGGAGGCACCGCCACCAACACCTACTCGTGGAAGGTGCTGGGTGTGGTGGACAGACCGGACAACGCCCTTGGCCAATACTGCAAGTGGTATGTCCTTGCCAACCTCCACTTCTTCCGGACTGACATCACCGGAGTGTAATTTTTTCAACATTGACCAGAATCCCGTCTACCCACACATCCAGGATGCCGACACCTTGGAGATAAAACATGGGTGTCATGACCTCTTCGTCATTTGCCAAACTCCTCTACCCCGGCCTCTCGAATATCTTCAATACGAAGTACAACGAGTTCAAGCCGGAATGGCCGGAAATCTTCACGCAACACAAATCCACCCGAGCCTTCGAGGAGGAGCTGGGGATTACCGGATACGGTATGCCCCAAGTGAAACCTGAAGGTCTCTCCATCTCCTATGACGAGATGAGCCAGGGGTGGAGCGTGAGGTACAATCATGCGGTATTTGCCCTTGGGTTTATCGTGACCCAGGAGGTTTACGAGGACAACCTCTACCCACAGGTGGGATTGAGAAATGCCACCTCTCTTGCATTCTCCATGCGGCAGGGGAAGGAAACCGTGGCGGCGAATGTGCTCAACAGGGCATTCGACGGGAGTTACCTAGGGGAAGACGGGGCCACTCTCTGCTCCACCTCCCATGTCACCAGGACCGGTCTTACATGGTCCAACCGCACCGCAACGGATGCGGACATCAGTGAGGCTTCTCTTGAGCAGGCCCTGATCGACATCGGGGGTTTTGTGAACGAGAGAGGGCTGAAGATCCGCGTTCTCGCCCGCAAACTCATCATCCCCCGCCAGGAGGAGTTCAATACGGCGAGGATTCTGAAGAACATCGAGGCAAGACCGGGGACGGCAGATCGTGACATCAACGCCATCGCCACCCTTGGTGCCTTCCCGGAAGGCTACCGGGTCAACCACTTCCTCACTGACACCAATGCGTGGTTTGTCCTCACGGATTGCCCGGACGGGTTCAAGTGTTACCAGAGAAGGCCGATGAAGTTCGACATCGACGATGACTTTCCTACGTCGAATGCCC
>NZ_JABXWD010000563.1 GCF_019173545.1 Candidatus Magnetobacterium casense
AGTTGCGGTTATCGTATAACCTGCGCTACTCCTACAGCTGGTAATACCGTTCTTACTGCCATGCCTGGCAACACGGTAGTTACCGCTAGTACTGCTTCCGAGCTTCGTGAGAATCCTCGTTGTAAGTATATTACTCAAACCGGAGGTGGCAATACTATGATACTTACTGGTAAGAGTTATCTTCCGTCCCTTGTAGGACGTACCAAGGCGCAATACATGGCAGACGACCGCTATCAGTCGGAAGTCAGTGGAAGCCCTAACGAGCTAGCAATTTTGAATATTCAGCTATTCGGTCTTGCATCCGATACTCCTATTACTTCGACGACCATTCAAATTGTAATGGAATATACCGTCGAATTTTTCGATATTAAGTCCCTTGGACAGTCATAAGTATTTTAGGGTCCCTTCGCAAGTTTACATGCGGATGGGACGGCGCGTCGCCTCACCCTTTTGGTGATGCGACGGCACAGTAGCATGGTACATGCGGAGGGTTCAAAGCGAGCTTCGAGATGGTGCGTACGCCAATAAAGTCCGGGCTCCGGCAACGCCGGTCGTCCGGGCTCCCGGCTTTAGCCGGCCAAGCAAACGGGGGTCTACTTATAAGACCCCCGGCAGCGCCTAAAATCTCAAAACTAAAATCTCCGGCCTTTGTATAAATGGTCCGGTCCGAAGACCCTCCCGGTAAACACAAACACCTCCGGTTCGGTAAAATCTCCCCGGAAATATATGAAGCTCTATTGAAGGTCCCCGGAGTCAAATCCATCGTTCGTCATGAAGGTGGTTCCAAAGGCGGTACTTTCAAAGAGCATGCGCATTTTCACGTCTGGTTTGAGTCAGATGTTCCAATTACAAATCAAACAGTTCGTAATCGATTATCCAAATTACCCGAATTTGCAACTCATAGCGGCCAGAATGACTGGTCATTCCGCAATCACGACAGTTTAGAAAACTGGTGTGCCTATGTGATAAAAAACTCTACATATACCGTACTTCTAACGCATGAAATATTACAAAAAATAATACAAGAAACCCCTAAACTTGAAGACCTAGTGGTAGTACGTAAAGGTGATACAATAGAACATGTGGGTGCATACAATGAGACCCCGCTCGCTAGTACTCAAGTGCAACGTAAGTCTCGCGCGGAGAGACATAAACTCCGTGAAAGTTTGATAGACACATGGCATTGGAAAGTTAATGCTCAATTTGGCATTAAAGATTATTCGTCGGCGATTCTCAAGTGTAAGTCGCGTATAATAGACTGGTACTCAGGATGGCTAGACGACAGAGATGGAATCAGAATGATTCGATTCTTAATGTATACATTTGGTGATGATGAATTAAGAGAAGAATTAACATTTAAAATATCCCGGTCATGGGATAATTATGTTTAACCTAAGTATAAATGGCCCGTAAATATCAGCCTAAGCGTAAGCTAATTCGTCGTAAGCGTTTTGCGCGTCGACCTAAACGAACCACTGTTAATGTAAATCGAGCATTGGCTCCGATTGCTCAACGCTACATTACAAAAATGAAATACTCCGATGTAATCTCAGGTGGAGCTTTATTCGGAGATGTTCATATGAATCTCAATTCTCTTTTCGATCCTAATCGTTCGGGTATAGGTCATCAGCCTTATGGCTTTGACCAGCTTGCTACCCTATATAATCGTTATCGAGTTATTAGTTGCGGTTATCGTATAACCTGCGCTACTCCTACAGCTGGTAATACCGTTCTTACTGCCATGCCTGGCAACACGGTAGTTACCGCTAGTACTGCTTCCGAGCTTCGTG
>NZ_JABXWD010000564.1 GCF_019173545.1 Candidatus Magnetobacterium casense
GGGTCTGAGGGAGGGGTGGAGCCGCCTCCCTTCTTTCTTTTCTTCTTTCAGTGCCGAGAGGATGTTGCAGGCGAGGCGCTTGTTGAGGCCGTTTAGGGAAGCTATTTCTTCCACAGAGGCAGTTTTTATGGCCTCGATGCTGCCAAAATGCCTTAACAGTTCAAGACGCCTCTGGCGTGTAACGCCCTTTATCTTCTCAAGCGGTGACTGGAGGAACTTTTTGTCCCTGAGCTTGCGGTGAAACGTGATGGCAAAGCGGTGGACCTCATCCCGGATGCGCCTCAGAAGCAGCGACGATGGCATGGAATCATCGATTGCTATGTGGCCCTCCCTGTTCGGTATAAAGACACGGTCGGGGTCCTTTGCCAGTGCCACCAACGACGTCCTGATTGGATGAGCTGTTGCGGTCAGCTCGTCTATGGCTGCCATTGCACAGTCCAGTTGCCCCTTGCCCCCGTCAATGACCACGAGGTCTGGGAAGTTGTCCTTGAGGTTGCCGGTCACTCGCAGGACAACCTCCCGCATCATTGCGTAGTCGTCCTGGCCGGTGACGGTCTTGACCCTGACGTGGCGGTAGAGATGCTTTTTAAATCCCCCCGACGCCCAATATATGAACGCCCCCACGGAGAGGTCGCCGGAGATGGTCGATATATCAAATGCCCCGATGCCCTCTGGCGGGTGGGCAAGCCCAAGACGTGCTGCAAGCTCTTCCAGGACACGGGTGTCGGAGAGGCCGAGTTTGAGCTTAAAGGACGTAGCCGCATTGTTGTCTGCCATGTTGAGTAGCTCTGAGCGTTTTTCGTCACAGGGGGGGGTGATATCTACGGGGGACGTGCGCCTTTTGGATAACCATTTTCTGAGTGTGCTCAGACGCAATGGGGTTTTACGGACGATTATCTCCGCCGGGGGCAGTATCTCCTTGTTGTAGAACTGCATAATAAAGCTGTGGATAAGCTCCTTGTAGGGCAATCCCTGTGTATCCCTGAAGAAGAAGTCCTTTACGCCAATGAGCAGACCGCTGCGAATAAAGAACACGTTGATGACAGCCGCCGAGGGCATCAATGCAACACTGTCGTTATTGATATCGGCACCGCCCTCCGAGGGACGGTAGAAGCCTATGACGTCGATATCGCCAAACTCCTGTGCGACGACCTTTTGCATCTCCCACGCCCCCTGGATGGCGCGTATCTTGTCTCTGTATTTTGCGGCATCCTCAAACAGGAGGTCGTTGGAGAGTTCGTACATGCGTCGTTTGAGTCTGTCCAGGAGGTCTTGTCTTGCCCCCTTGAGGAACTCCGTGCAGTCTCTGACGTGGGCATCGTAGGCCTCCTTGGTGATGAGTCCCACGCAGGGGGCGCTGCACTGGCCTATCTGGTATTGCAGACACGCCCGTGTGAGGTTTTCTATCTTGTACTTGCACGTCCTGAGCGGGAAGCAGCGTTTTACAAACTCCAGGGTCTCACGCATACTCCTCGATGAGACGTAGGGGCCGATGTAGATATCGCCGTCGTGGCTGAGTTTGCGGGCTATTTCGAGCTTGGGCCACTGTTGCGTCACGGTGATCCTGATGTATGGGTAGTTCTTGTCGTCCTTGAGGATGACGTTGAACTTGGGCCGGTACTGCTTGATGAAATTGGCCTCCAGGGCAAGGGCCTCGACCTCGTTGTCGGTCACGATGAAGGAGAAGTCGGCAACGAGTGTCATCATCGTAGATTTCCTCAAGTCCAGTTGATTGGCCCTGCGGAAGTAGCTCCTGATGCGGCTCTTGAGGTTGATGGCC
>NZ_JABXWD010000565.1 GCF_019173545.1 Candidatus Magnetobacterium casense
AACAAGTCGCCTTTGCGAAAACCGTCCCCCGTGCTCCCGCCGACGGCAAAGCCTGTGAAAATCCTATCCCTTGTTTTCTTTTCTGAAGGGGGAGACTACGAGTTCAAAAGATTATTCTTTAGGTCCCCTACCGGAGACCCTTGACCATCAGATAGTACGTGGTAAACACGTCCCAACTGTTGCCAAAATTGCCAGACATGTTGATGTCTGAGGCAAATGCATGAAAGCCGTAATGCACAATTGCAGGCTGAGATGTCTGAAGCCACGGAGACCAGGTAAACGATGACTGTGCGTTGCCAACAGTCTGAGTAACAGCAGGCTTGAAATACACAGTGATTGGACGATTGCCAGTGTAACTGCGTACCTTACCGTTCTCAAGAAACGTGTTCAGATTAGCACGTGTGTACGTGCCCGCTGGAGCCATCGTCGTACGCTGATCCTTGATAATGTGCAACTGCGTACCAGCAAGATTCGTAATGTTAGGCGGAGTGATGTCCGTAGTGTCATTACCCGCAAACGAATCAAAACGGGGAACGAACCTTACCTTGATGGCATTGATCTTATACTGGTCAAACAACGGAGTCAACTCCGTATATGACGGCATCTGATCCAAGGTAAATTGGAACTGCTTCCAAAAGTCAACAGTACTTGCAGCGGATGGCTGCCAATACGACGAATTAAAAGTCCGCTGAATCTTCGTTACACCAACAGGCATACGATAACGCATCGGACGTGCAATATTAAAACGCCGACGCTTGGACTGATACGGACGCTTGCGCTTAGATCGATAACGCTTGACCACCATTTGTACTCAAAACTTAGATATTAATTCGTCGATAAAAGACTCCTCAAACTTGGTGTCAATGCGCATCATGACAGCATTGAAGATGCCACGAGCCTGATAGAGATTGATGCCACGATTGCCCTCCTTGAGGGCCTGAACAACATGACGCCCTACCTCGTAGCGCTTGTACGTACCGTCTTGACCATTGAAGTCAAGAGGCTTGATAGCCTGCATAACAGTCTCAATAACACCCTTGGAACCATTGACCTTGGCCTTGGCCTTGAGACGACGATTCTCCTCCCAAAACTCTGCATGACGCTTCCTGACGTCGATGTCTATCGCCTGATGGCACACAACGTCTGGAAGCTCGCCCTCCTTCTTCGTCGGTCCCTTGCAGAGATACCTTACCCATCCATCATAGTCATTAACCTTGCCGACGCTGTACTCCTCATTGCCCGACACCTTGAACCGACCACGAATCTGCTTACGCAGGTTGTCTATTGTCTGTTCCCACCAGACGATCCCTTGGTAATGCGATCGGCTAGCCTCCGTCTCATACACAATGAACACGGCACCATCGAAATGACCAAAATAATCCCGCACAGCGTCACGAGTAGCATCATTGAGCGCATGTACACGTACCTTGAGAAACATGTTTATACATGAAAGACATTATACCTTTATACCATTTATACACCCCAGGTGGAAGTGGACTCTTCGAGTCCCGCCACCTGGGGACCCCTTCGGATAAATCCTCACAACCGAGGCGGCGGCCGGTGCCCGGCCCGCCACCGCCTCGGGGGGCACGGCCCCCCAAAGGGGGGCCGCACCATACCTTCGCGGCCTCCGGCCGCGAGACGTGGGGGCGCGGTGTTCCGCAAAGGCGAACAAGTCGCCTTTGCGAAAACCGTCCCCCGTGCTCCCGCCGACGGCAAAGCCTGTGAAAATCCTATCCCTTGTTTTCTTTTCTGAAGGGGGAGACTACGAGTTCAAAA
>NZ_JABXWD010000566.1 GCF_019173545.1 Candidatus Magnetobacterium casense
TGACATTTGGAGCATTTCTCCAGGTCCAGCCGGAGGTAGTCAAAGGGTAAATCCCCCTTTGTTACACCGCATAACGTATCCCCATTTTTACCAGCGACATGCCTTCGATCCCATGACTTGCAATGTACCCACATCTATCCCTCCTTTTTCTTACTCTGAAAGTGCCACTTTTGTGGAGTTTTACACTTCAGGACAAGACTTTTACCCCAGGGTGACCATTGGTATAGGGGGCAACTGACTCCGAGGCAATCAGCCTCTTTTCTTACGTTAAAATCGTTACGTTCGAAGCATTGGGCAGTAATCGCCTCTTTTCTGGTAAGCGGTGTGCCTTTTTTAAACTTCTCATAGGATGGATTCATTCTTCCTCCTCCTCCCCCATCGACTCGAATGTCCGGCAGTGCCCTGCCCTGTCCTTCAAGAACTTCCTGACCTTCCCGTACTCAAGGTCTCCCCAGTAGAGCTCCATCTCCCTCGAGTTGCGGTGGAGCTTGTGCTTCGTGCACCGGACATCCCCCATCTTAACCACCAAATGTTGACAGTTTAGACAGTCTTTTCCACGGATCGTAACGCTCTTCGAACCATATCTTGTTGCCAATCCTTCGGCTTGGGTTTCGTTTTCCATGGCTGAAGTCCTTTTCATAAACGTATTTTAAAAAGGCGTCACAGGCCCATGTCGTCCTCCGGCATTTGCTGAAGTGCTCGCACCTTTTTGGCACCTCGCACGGAGGAGGCGGCGTGTTCCACAGGTCGTCGTAGTCCCATCCCAGGTCCCCGCTGTTTCGGCTCCGCTTCATCTTTCCCCCTCAGTCTTGCAATCACCTCCTGATAGAAATCGATCCTGATCGGTTCCAGAAGCACCGCTTCTGCCTCCAGCCATTGTGTCGTACCCAGACCCTTGACCCGGTCCCAGCTGTCCGTGAACAGTCTCGGGTGATGATGGCCCATGAAGTGGCAGCCCACGCAGAGGCAGGCCGCATTCCTGGGCTCGTATCTCAGCTTGATGATCTTGCGCGTGATAAAGTGGGCGCATTGGAGGTTGCGGGTGGATCCGCAGAACTCACACTTGCCCCTCGAGCGGACATGGTCGCTGAAGAGCTTGTCGGCCTTGCGTTTAAGGTAGGTCTTGGAGGGTTTTTTCATTGCATCAGTTCCTTTGCCTTCTCTTTGGCCGCCTGCCTCTTCCTTTCGAACTCCTCGGCATCCTCCCCTTCGAGCATGGGAGTCAAAGGTTTGGACTTTAGTCTGTCGTATATCTTCTCGAACCATCCCTTCGCCTCTTCCGTTGAGAGGGCGTTGGGCTTGTGCTCGAGCTCGAGACGCTCCATCTCCTCGAGGTATTCTCTGGTGGCGTCCCCCGAATGGGCCCGGTAGCACATCTCCACGGCCTCTATCACCTCCGAGATCTTGGGGAACCACTTGCTCTCCCGTATGATCGAATCCACGGCCTCCTCCATGATCTCGTACTTATTCTTCCCGAGGAACTCGAAATATATCCCAAACCTCTCAGCCGAGACATCCTCCTTAAAAGCGTTAGCTAACCTTGCCATCAAGTAAAGGAACTGTTTCTTCTCCATCCTGCAATCCCTCCCATACCTTCTGGAGCCCCTTTAAGTGTTTTGGTACTTCCTTCTTCGATTCGACCTCGACCTCATCCAACCACCCCTTAGCATTCAGCCATGCTTCTGGGTAGGGAATGAATTGCCCCTCTTCTTTTAACCAGTCCCGTGATTGTTTCAGGATTTCTAACTTGGCGAGGATCTTTTCCTGGAGGTCTT
>NZ_JABXWD010000567.1 GCF_019173545.1 Candidatus Magnetobacterium casense
TTGCCTTAGGGGCCACCTCAGGTATGCTGCCTATCATGTTTGTATCCAGTGAGATGTCTTTGCCATTAAAGGTTAACATCCGTGTCTGATAGGCGTTGATTTCTTTATTCGCCGTTGTCATTGTGGATATCAGGTCATTCGTAGGGCCGGACATGTTACCGGCGGCAGTTGCGGTAAGCTCAACGCCTACCGTTGAGGTATCCGCCGTCATGTTCGATATGACGCAATAGGTCACGTTGACGGGGTTTGTGTGCAGGTATGGCAGTGTGTAGGTGACCTGCGCAGGCGATAAAAGCGCCACGGGGTCCTGGATCGTCCCGACGGTGCTGTCGTTGTCCCCCGGTTGGTTGTCTATAAGGTAGAGGGTCACGACCAGATTATTCCTTCCGCCGCTTATCTCGCCACATGGTGTCCCCCTGAACTTGCCGTTGCAGTCGAAGTCGTACCATCCGCCGGTGCCGTATTTTTTCACGTGATTGACGACAATCCCACGGGGCAGGTAGAACTTTACCTGGTTGACCGTGCCAGTCTGGACGCCCGTCAGTGTGAACGACAATGTGCCCACGGGCAACTTTGATCCGGCATTGCCCGTAGTCAGGCCCAGGCCGCCAAGGTCAGGGGTGGTGATTGAACTGATGGTGCTGATAGCAATGGACGGATCGACCGCCACGGTTATGTACTGTGAGTTGGCCGCGTGGAATGACTCCACGTTGCCCTGTAGTCTGTCGGGGGTACCGTCGCCGTTGCCGTCGTAGTTGGGATCGTTGCCACCGGGGCCTTGCTCTTCCGTAGCCGTGTTAAACGTCGCCATCACGCTCTTTGCCGCCGACATCGTTACCGTGCAGGTTGAGGTCGTTCCGGTGCAGTCGCCGCTCCAGCCGGCGAAGGTTGCGTTGTCGCTGGCCGTTGCCGTCAGGGTCACGGATGTGCCGGTGGCGAACGAGGCGGAGCACGTTGTGCCGCAGTTGATCCCGACGGGTGAGCTTGTGACTGTACCGTCGCCTGTGCCGGAGAGTGCGATGTCTAGCGTATAAGAGCCGCCACTTGAACTAAATTTCTGGATGCGGCTATTTTCATTATCTGCGATATAGACAACACTACCTGAAGCATTTACCGCTATTCCACGTGGATAACTAAATTGGCCATCTCCGCTGCCGTTGCTACCCCACTTGGTTATAAAAGTGCCGCTTGAGGTAAATTTCTGGATACGGTGGTTATTACCATCTGCAACGTAGACATTACCCGAACCATCTATTGCTACTGCATGGTCATAGTTAAACTGGCCATCTCCAGAGCCTCCGCTACCCCACGTGGTTATGAAAGTGCCAATTGAGGTAAATTTTTGAATGCGATTGTTATAAGAATCTGCAATGAGGACATTGCCAGAAGCATCTATTGCTACTGCACTTGGATGATAAAACTGTCCATCCCCGCTACCAAAACTACCCCACTTGGTGACAAAACTATACGTTTCAGTCGCTGCCACTGTAGCCACAGACACCAATACCAGTGCTATTATAACCGTAATCATTTTCGTTGTTGCCAATAACTCTTTGCTTGCTCTGATCGTCTTTGTTCTTCTCCTTTAGGTTATGTTTACGGTAAAAATATCTGAACCATGCCTGCGACCGTAGGGAGCAAATTTAACTCCACGGATTAAGGGTATCCTCTTTATATTTCATGGTAACTATGCTTTTGCAGTTTTTGGATTCCTGGTCAAGCCAGGAATGACAAACTTGGAAAAAGCCTGTAACTGTCATTCCTGCGAAA
>NZ_JABXWD010000568.1 GCF_019173545.1 Candidatus Magnetobacterium casense
GCATCCTGGAATACGTCTGGATACAACAACATAACCCTCACTGCCCGGGGGGTAGGATGGATAAACGGTGGCGGTATCACGAAGTTCGTCATCAGGAGCAACAGGGAAATACTGCAATACACACCTGTTGGCCCAGAGTTTGTCGGTTACTACAACTACAACTGTGGTGACGCAAGCAAGTATCCGCTCCTGACCCTGACTTATGTCTGTTCCGACTGGCTGGATGACTACTCCTATAGAAAAGTCCTGTCGATAGAAGGCTCCACAGGAGCGCAGACCAACTACCAGATGCGAGTCAATGTCTACGCCGCAGCCGGGACAGACTCGGGGAGCAGCGTTTATCTCAACTACACCTGCCAGGCCGACTTCGATGATGTCCGATTTACCACACCCTCCGGGACCTCCTTAGACTTCTGGCAGGAAACCTATACCTCAAACGTAAGCGCAGTCTTTTGGGTAGAGTGTGACTCGATTGCCGCCTCTCCATCGGTGACTCAGTTTCTGATGTACTACGGAAATCCCGCAGCTACTTCTGCAAGCAACGGCACGAATACCTTTCTTACCTATGATGATTTTGAACGTGGTAATGACGGGGATACCGTAGGTGGTGCTTGGACTGAGGTTGCTGCACATTGCCATATATCAACCGAACAGGACATAGGCAATGTGGCTGGCTATTTTGGCACTCGTTCAGCCAAACTTGTTGGTGTGGCTACCCTTCCTGCAATGTCAATACCTCAGACTGGTGGCGACACATATGCCCTTTATACAAGATATTATCGGGAATCAGGGGCTGGGAGCGGAGGAGGGCAAACGATTAGACATGGCAATGGCGTAAAAAGAATAGTTATAGACATTGCTGCTGCCGATGGGAGCATCACATATTATGATACTGCTTGGCGAGACACTTTAACGGATTGTGCTGCTGGTGCATGGGTATTACTAGAACTTCGCAATATCAACTTTACGGCGGGTACTTACGATATATGGTATGACGGGGCTGCGATAAAGACTGGGGCAGCAATGCAGACATCGGCAGGAGACGCTAACATCATCATATTGGTTGGTGATGATACGGCAGGCGCAGACCAGTTTTATGATAACTTCATAGTTCGCAAGTTCACTTCTACAGAGCCCTCAATCAGCAGTTGGGGAAGCCAAAATACCCTTCCTGCTCCTACAGGAGTCTCGGCCACAGACGGAACATATACGGATAAAGTCATAATCTCCTGGACGGAACCGTGCGGGGCTTCAGGATATTACATCTATCGTGGGGGAACGTATGTGACTTCCGTAGCTGCTGGGACGGTATCTTATAACGATACGGGAGCGACGGCAGGGACGGTTGATGTAGGAAGTCCCTCTAGCACTCCTGGCATAGGGTATGTGAGGGTAACAACAACTGGCGAACACGTCCATAATGCTTCCCCTGTAGCATATACTCTGAAGTCCTATGCAGGAACGGCGAATAGCACATCAAGTTCCTCTAACACGGGATTCAGAAGTGTCGGGGCGCTGTCTTATCAGTGGCAGTATTGGGATGGCGGGGCTTATGTGAACATCCCGGGCGGCACCACCGACCCGTATGACGATTATACTTATGCCCCGGCTCCTTATATCTACCCCGGCACGATGCAAGCCTCTACCACTAATACGTCCAGCGTGGCTCTTTCGGTTAGTGGGGAATCCGTTATTACGGGGGCAACCAATAATACTCTAGTGCAGTATTATCAAATCGTAGTCTCGGGAGTAGGAGATGGGATAGACGC
>NZ_JABXWD010000569.1 GCF_019173545.1 Candidatus Magnetobacterium casense
AAATGCCTTGTCATTTGAATGGTGACGTGCATGAAGGGAGTAACGAGGTCGCCACTGTCCCTAGCTGCAATCCTCTGAAATACTTTTTATGTTGTGAAGACCAGAGATTTCCAGTGGGAAGTGAAGACCCCGTGGAACTTTACTGTAGTCTGATGCTGCGACGTGAAATGAGTCGTATAGCGTATGTGGGAGACGTCCGAGCGCACGTTCGTCAGGATAGGCGCGAGTCAAAAATGTAACACCACACTACTTGTTTTGCGTTGCTCACTCGAGCAATCGAAGACACCATTTGATAGACAGTTCGGCTGGGGTGGCACTCCGCTGAAATGATATCAGCAGAGTCCAAAGGTAGGCTCAGACGGGTCAGAAATCCGTCGTAGAGTACAAGGGCAAAAGCCTGCCTGATTGTGTCCCAACCACGACCGGACACAAACGCGAAAGCGTGGCCTAGCGAACCTCATTGTCCTCCTTGATGGGGGCATGGGATGACCGAAAAGTTACCCCGGGGATAACAGAGTTGTCGCGCCCGAGAGTTCACATCGACGGCGCGGCTTGCCACATCGACGTCGGCTCTTCCTATCCTGGGCGTGCAGAAGCGTCCAAGGGTACGGGAGTTCACCGGTTAAAAGGGATGTTAGCTGGGTTCACAACGCTGTGAGGCAGTTGGTATAATATCTACTGGAAATGCGGGATGTCTGAGCGGAAGGAACTCATAGTACGAGAGGAACTGAGTTTCGCGGCCTCTAGTATACCGGCTATCTGACAAGGTATCAAGCCGGGCAGCCACGCCGTGAGGGATAAGAGCTGAAAGCATCTAAGTTTGAAACCCTCCGTGAAAAGAGACATCGGCCCGTCGTAGAAGACGACGTTGATAGACTCGGTGTGTAAGGATCGAGGTAACAAGATCTTCAGCATGCGAGTACTAATCGGCCTAATCGTTACTTTTGTAACGCGACTATTCCTTCCTGATAACGTAAACCTTTGCATGGTCGTTTCATTTATTTTTTGATTTTCATTTTTGAAACAACAGTCGGAAGACTGCCCAACTATGCGAGAGATTCATACATAGCGAGAGCGCTGGACTTCGCACCATCCGCAACCATTATTAATCCGAAACACAACGTACGCCTATGCGACAGAGAGGATACACCGGCGCGCTCGCGCTGATCTGCGGCATCGTCTCTGTCCTGCCCTTCCTCTTCGTTGCACTCTATCAGTTCATCCCGTCACTACGACCATTGCTGCCGAGCGCTCTCGGAGTCAACAGCGTCTTCCTCTTAGGCCTGTCCGGCGTCGTCGCACTCATGCTCGGCACACGCGGACACAGCAACCTGCACCGCATCGGCGTCATCCTCGGCAGCATCGGCATCTGCTTCACCGCCCTCATGGCGCTCGTCGCATTTGTATTGCTGCGCTAGCGCAAACTTCTTAAGCCCCCTCTCGTCGTCACGACGCATGAAACTGGCGCTTGTGAACCCCATGGACGACTGCTACGCGCAATACTCCAACAAACTCATCTCACAACCACCGCTGTGCCTCGGCGTGCTCTACACGCTCACGCCAAAAACCATCCACGTCAGCGTCATCGATGAACAAGTCGAACAGTTGCGTTACGACGCCGACGTCATCGCGTTCTCGGTCACCACACAACTCGCGCGCAAGACCTACGCAGAAGCGGACAAGCTCCGCGCGCAAGGCAAGAAAGTCATCCTGGGCGGCTACCATGTCAGCATCTGCCCTGACGAAGCAGCACTACACGCG
>NZ_JABXWD010000057.1 GCF_019173545.1 Candidatus Magnetobacterium casense
CTTTTATGCATCATGGATTCCTGGTCAAGCCAGGAATGACACACTTGGAAAACGCCTGTAACTGTCATTCCTGCGAAAGCAGGAATCCATGCCTTTTAACCGTGAAAAATTTTTTTACCCTGCTTTTTTAAGAGGATACGAAAACGAGAATAATTTTTTTGGACAGTAAAAAAACTATTGCTTTTTTATTTCAATTTTCTATAAAATTAATTATAATGATATCAAGATTGATATTTGACAAATACAAATCCACAATAAGGAACAACAATGGAGGTATATATGGGAACATTTCTTGACTTTGCAGGTATTCTTGTCAAAGGAATATCGATAGCAATAGAGGATGCAAAAAAACAGGAAGGCGGCAGAATCGATCTAAGATACGGTAATCAAGATATACCAACAAGCGCAGAAGCATTTAAGGATGACTTTATCGTTAAGGAAGAGTCATCAAGAGATGAATCAAGAAGAGAAAGGACAACACAGAAAGAGACGATAGAGATATTTACCGACCTTGCTAAAAAGGCGCTGACGGAAAACAACAAGTTCACAATCAGAGGGTTTGGCTCCTTTGTCATCAAAGACCATAAGCCAAGAAAGGCACGTAACCCCAGGACGGGTGAATCCATAGACGTACCAGCAAGGAAATCGGTGGGCTTTAAAATGGGCAAAGACCTTGAAGAGTTAGTCGATAACATGGTCAAAGAAGAACAATCACAGGCACAAGGTTAAGGGTAATAGTTCAGCTATAGATATTGAAATGTTGTGTATAATCAACCTACTGTCAACAAGATAAAATGGGGTCAAGGGGACTGGTCCCCTTGCGGGAGGGGTCTGAGGGGAGGGCGGAGCCGCTCCCCTTCTTTTTTTCTTAGGGGGGTGAACTATTACATCACAGGTAGCAGTCCTCCTCCATTTTATGTGGCGGGGGGGAGGGGATACCTCACTCTGCCGTTGTTCTCTGAATATAGTCGTGGTATGAGGCAGAGTGTAAGGCTGTGGCATAGCCATCTTTGAGGTTGTTAAAGGCGGTTTCCACTTTGACCATGTCCTTTTTCCTTGATGCCAGCTCTATCCTGAATGCTTCGGTTTTCAGTGGTGTTATCCCTGCCTGTGTAAACATGTCTTTCAAGACGTGGGCACATCTTTCGACGGATATATGGTCATTTTTTTCGATAGCATTTTTAAGGTTTTCCATTTCCATGGCATAGTTGTCTACAAAGACGACCCACTCATCAAGGTTCGGTCGTTTGTCACTGTCCTCTGCCATGGTGGTTACCCAGGGAGGCTCTTGTATTTCAAACTGTGGTGGAATTGCGACACTCGGCAAACAGACATCGCTTGACTTAAGCCACACGGTAAATTGAAACAGACTGCCCTTACCCAAGACGCTGTCTACCCATATTTCACCGTTCATCATATTTACCAAACGCTTTGCTATAGCCAACCCCAGCCCCATCCCCCCATACCTGCGCGTCATAGAGCCATCCACCTGTGTAAAGCTATCAAAGATAAAGCGCAACTTATCGGCAGCAATGCCAATACCGGTGTCGCGTACGGAAACATGCAGCATCACATATCCGTATTTGGAGTCGTCATCGGAATCGGCGTCGTGTAGCCGCTTGCCACGTGCATTGTCCTTGACATCGACGGGGTGCATAGAGCTAACAACAGGGGTATGACTGGACAGGTCATACAGTGCCGGGATGATAGCCAGAGATACCTGTCCCTTTTGGGTGAATTTTATGGAGTTTTCCATAATATATGTAAGTACGTTTTTGAGCATATCATGGTCGCCGATAAGCACATCGGGTATATCTGTGGCGATGGTTGTGGTCAGTTTGATACCGGTCTTTTCCGCCTGACGTATCAGTGGCTTAAGTGTGGAGTTGACGGTGTCAGAGAGGCTGAAGGCGGAATTATTTAACTGCATGGAGCCGGTTTCAGTGTTGGAGAAATCTATGATGGTGTTTAACAGAGACAGGAGACTGCTGGAGGCATTTTTAATAAGTTCAAGGTACTCCTGCTGCTGACTTGCCAACTGCGTATTGAGCATGAGGTCGGTAATGCCAAGTACGCCGTTAAGGGGGGTACGTAGTTCATGTGTCATATTGGTCAGAAAGACGCTCTTGGCATGGTTGGCTTCTTCGGCGACTTCTTTGGCTTTTCTGGCTTCATCTTCGGCCTCCTTGCGGTCTGCCACCTCTTGTATCAGCATTTCGTTTGCGGTGGTAAGTTCCCGGGTTCGCTGATTGACGAGGTCTTCGAGGTGGCTGCGATACTTAAAGAGTTCACGGTCGTTTCGGGCACGCTCCAGTGCGTTTACAAAAATCTCCCCACCCACCCTGACAAGGGCAATGACGTCATCGGCCCACGACTTTTGCCCGGCCACGGAATCAAATCCCAAGAATCCTACCAGGTGATTACCATAGACCATCGGCACGGCTACAAAAGAATAGATCGATTTATCGGCGAAGAACTCACTCTCAGCCATTGCCTCCTCCGGCATGTCGGCTGTGTTTTCCACGTACACGTTTTCAACCTTCTCAAGCCTGCCCATCAACCACGACAACTGGCGCACCGATGACATACTGATGTCCTTCATCACTGCTTCGGCCTGGGGCGTGTGTTGCCACTCAAAGACGTCTGCAACCTCCGTTCTGTCCTGGTTAAATATAACGATGTAGGCCCTGTCTGCCCCCAACACCTCACCTATTGCCTTAAGGGCATGGTGTAGCCAGTTCATAACTTCCGTGGGGGAGATCGTTATAAAGGTGGAGGACAGGTGCGTGATTATCTTGATAAATTCAACCAGATAATGTAATCTTTTCTCAGTTCTCTTGCGTTGAACGATTTCGTTTAACATCTGGCGATTGACGTCGGAGAGTTCGGAGGAACCACGCTCCATTTCGTTTTTGTACTGCTGAAAGCTCTTTATCAGATCGGTAAAGACCTTGCTGAGACTTTCCATGTCATCTTCGGCATCCTTGTCAATGGACCGCTTAAACTCACTCTGCGAAATCTCCCTGGCGCTTACGACTAACTCGCCAAACGGACTCATGACCCTCTTTAGTGCCAGTATCGACAGTGTCAGACTCAACAGTATCACTGCCAACAGGATAACCAGGTACTGATGAGCTATCGCTACGTCAACCATGGTGAGCATGACTATGACAATGGCAAGCACGTGCGGCATAACAGTGAGGATGGTCAACCGGCTTTTGAGGCGCATTTTCCTTTTACGCGGTAGTTTCATTGAGTCTTGCCAAGTATCTTGATGAACTCTTTAAAGATATCCAGGTCATATTCCTGGCTGCTGTTACGTATGTAGGACAGGGCCTCAAATGGTGTCAGGGCCTCAAAAAACGGGCGGGAGGTGGTCAACATGTCGTAGTAGTTTGTAATGGAGGTGATCTTGCCGGCAATGTGCATAGTTCCTGCGTTAAGGCCATGGGGATAGCCGGTGCCTGCAATATTTTCGTGGTGTTCCATGACCGGATAGAGTGTCCACTCCGGGACCCCCTTGTACAGCTTGAGGATGTTGGCACCCTCAATGACGTGTTCCCTCAGCAGCTTGATCTCAAAATCGGTAAGACGCTCCTCCGGCTTATTGAGTATTTCAGGTGGAATGGTGGTCTTGCCTATATCATGCAACAGGCAACCCAGACCAATGCCAAAAAGCTCACCCTCTGAGACAACACCAGCCGCTATAGCGGTGGCCACTGAAAACACACTTATGTTGACCGAGTGCGTATAGGTATAATAGTCGTTCTTATTTATTGTCAAAAGATTCGTTATGAACCCCTTGCTGTCCATAATGGCAGCCATGATACCCTCCACGGCATCCCTGCACTCCTGCACCTTTTCGCTACTGTCAGGGTTGCTAAGAAGCTCCTGGACAATAATCTTGGCATTCTCCTTTACGGCTATATTTTTGATCTGTTGGGGATTAAGGCCTCCAACTCCCCCCTTTATCGCACATTTGATATATCCTTTAAACTTTGGGGTATCTTTCTTTTCTATCAATAATTCGTTAGCCGGGCTTACCATCTCGTCGTTTAACAGTATTTCCCTGCCCTTGTACTGCACAAGCGGCTTTATGGTAAGGCCGTTCTTTATGTACAAGCTGAAGTCTATCATACTGCCACTAAAAAGGCTCGAACTGTCAACACTCAGGAGTTCTTCCTTCATCTTAACGTAGTTCTTAAACTGCTCTTCTTGTGTAGCCGCATGGCCTTGATCCGGCACTGCCCCCACGCCGGATTCTCCACTACCGGAGGCACCACCCTTTGAGGGTTTGTTCGGCGCATTGCTCATAATATCAGCGCCCTTATACGTATCTATAAAGACATACTCTATTGCCGTTTCCTTTATCTTCTCTATCTGCTCAGTCGTCTTTATAAGAAAGTGGTGTTTCAAAAACGGTGTCTTAAACCATGAGGCATCCATGCCGTCTATAAACATCCCTATAGCTAAATCCTTTGTCAAAATCCTTTTTCTCATAAGCACCTCTATAACGTTTTTACCAAGATTGATTATAACAAAAAGTGAAAGGATTGTGCAAAAAAACAATGACTGTGTAACATCGGTTACCTGATTTATATAGCAGATTTCGATTGGATTAAATACAAAACACGTGGCATTTTTACGGGGTCAAGGGGACTGGTCCCCTTGCGGGGGGTTCTGAAGGGGGGCGGAGCCGCCCCTTTCTTTTCTTATATTGCACACAATCGAAACGCTCTATATACAACATGAAAATCACATCGATGCAGGATAAAAAAAAGGGGGAATATGTTTCCATATCCCCCTGGCTCTGATTACTTTTTTAGTTACACTCTTGTTTTTGCATGATATGGATTTCAGCGCGCCTGTTCTTCTTTCTACCATCCTTTGTTGTGTTGGGGAACGCCGGACGACTCTCGCCATAACCGTGTATGGCAATCTTTGAGGCATCTACGCCGCCGTGTTTGATGAGAAACTCCTTAACGGCATTGGCCCTTCTGGTAGATAGACCCATGTTGTACTTGTCCGTACCGATGCTACAGGTATGACCGTCAACGTTTATTACTGCCTTGGGATACTTCTTGATTATTTCGGCTGCCATATGGAGTTCTTTTTTATACGCCATCTTTATGCTATACTTATCGAAGTCAAAATTGACGATCTTAATAACGGCGATTTCTTTGTCACATTCGACCTTTTTAGGGGTTGGTGTGGGAGCCGGTGTTGGCACAGCCCTTGCTTCAGGTGTTGGTGTGGGAGCCGGAGTTGGTGGCGGTGGCGGTGGTGTCGGACACAGGGCCTTGGCCATGTCTGTTGCCTTCTTTGCCTTATCTATACCCTCAGCCGTGTGACACGCCCAGTAGACATTATAGGCATCATCCCGCATTTTTTCTGCTGCCTTAAACTCCTCGGGGCACTGCTTATCCTTACCGGCTGTCCTTGCTGCCTCTACTGCCCTGTCTGCCTCAGGCAATTCCTTGTGGTAGTACCACATGGCCCTCTTAGGTGCAAACTCCATTCCGGCGCAACCATAAAGCGCTGCTATAGACACCAGCAGCATCAGTAAGAGAAGCCTCCTTAACTTAATACTTTGTTTCATTACAAATTACCTCCTTATGTTCTTAAGTGTACTAATATTTTACTATATATATCTTACGTAAAATGACACCTTTTTGTCAAGGGGGCGAATTGCCTCATCTAAAATCTATACGAAGTTATAATAAACCTCATATAACAACATTATCTGAGATTATACACAAAATTCTTCCACCCGGTGATGAAATTGATAACGAAGAGAAGGATTGGAGTGCTACCAGAGTTTGAAATCATGAGAATCGTACCGTAGTTACCGCAGACCTCGATGTGGTTAAACACACGTTTTGCCTCCCTTTTCACGCGTGGGTAACAGCAAGATGGGGTCAAGGGGTCAGCGACCCCCGGCTCAGTGGGGGACTGGCCCCCTTGCAGGGGGATTCCAAGGGGGGGCGGAGGGGGTGGGGCACCCCGGCCACAAGACGCCCCCTTGTTTGTTTTTTCTTCTCAGGCGTTCAGCAAGAGCGGAGGTTGGATGAACAACTGACAGTTTCCTTCCTTGACGGCCTCGATGAGGACCATTACGGCGCCGGAGTCGGCACTGGGATGAATGAACCGCACGGTGGCCACGGAGAACCTGTGCCTTGCCAGAACGTCGATGACCTCTATGAACCTGCCGGGATGATGTATGAAACAAAACCGTCCCTTGCCCCTGAGCAGATAAAAGGCCGCATGTACCAGTTCGGGGAGGGTGAGCAGGATTTCGTGTCGGGCGATGGCCTTTTCCTCAGTGGGGTTGAGCTTGCCGGTGCCAACCTTTCTAAACGGCGGGTTTGACACCACCAGGTCAAAGGTGTTGGCCTGCATGTGTCTGGAGACGTCCCTGATGTCGATGTTGGCAACTGTTACGCGGTCGCTGAGTTCGTTAATGCCGACGTTTCTGAGGCAGAGGGCTGCCAGTTCTTCCTGAACCTCTATCAGCCCGACGTGGGAATCGGCAAAGCGCCTGGCGAGGACAATCCCGACGATCCCTGAGCCGGCTCCGAGGTCTGCAATGCGCCGCGGGTACTTGACCCCTACAAAATCCGTCAGCAGGAGGGCATCACACGAAAACCGGTATCCACCAACCCGCTGGTATATCTTAACGTCCCTTACGACGTCGAGGCTTAGGTCCATTAATCACTGGATTGTCATCAAGGTCAACCTGGTTGAGTTTCTCAATGAGATCGCCACGGCGAAACGTCGCCGAAAGCTGTTGAGCAGACAGTTGGGGGTCTGCATATAGCTTTTTTAGTGCCTTGTCCACTGCATCAACGGCACGTTCAAAGTACTGTTGCACGTTCTGCTCAAATAATCGTTTAGAGTCATCAAATCTTTTGTGTGTTAAATCCTGTAAGCTGCCTCCTAAGTCCTGTAACAGGTATTTTCCCATCTGCATGGCGATAAAGCATGAGGCATAGCGAACAAATAACGGGGCATCCTCCGGTGGTCTTTTTCTCTTGTTTTCGGCATAACGATAGATGAGGGTTGCAATGATCACTTGGGCACCGGTTAGATCATCCGTGAAGATTGTGCCGTACAGTTTTCCAAAATGCTCTCTGGTAAAGAATTTAGCCTGATGTGGTTTTTGTCTCCAGACTGACAGGATGGCCTCAGCGGCTACACTGGAAGTTATCTCCGTTGACTTTGCCTGAGCGTCCACTCGCTTGCGACGATAGGAAAACTCCAGTTGAGCGATATCCGTTTCAAGACGCTTTTGCGTTTTATCATTGGCCAGTAGATCAGAGAGTTCGACAGGGTTTTGACTATTGGTTGCCAATATGATATTGCTTACAAGGTCTTCGTTCTCACTAGGGAGTTGATAGAGTCTGATCAGTACATAAGCACCATAAGGTTGTTCCTCGTATGTTACATCTTTTAATGTTTTGAAGATAGTCATACACGTCTGGCCGCCGTTGATTATCTGGAGGTTTTCCACTTGTACCTTGTAGTCTCCGCGTTGCATCTTATTGTAGGAGAATTTATCGCAGGTCAGTGTGATACCGTTGTTATAGAAATAGAAATTGCAACAGTCTTCCGTCTTTTTAATAGTATCCAGGATTGCCTCATTAACCCTGTTTCCGACAAGACCGAGATAGCGTCGTATGTTTCTTTCCAGCAGACGTTCTCCATGTTTGTCTATGAGACCGGCGATCTCTGTTATTGCAATCCTGCCAACCAGCACCCGGACAAACTCAATATCTTCCGTAATAATGCTGCCGGCAAGCTGAATATTGTCATTGACCTTCTTTGTACTTTGCAGGATTGTCAAGAGGTGATCATGATTGACGTGTTCCCAACTGACCTGGTCTACAAAGGCAGCTCTCTGGATGTATTCCTCGCCAACCTCATTCCATTTGAGGCCGTTATTGCAGACAAACACCCTGACCTGAGGGATGTAACCATCCTTAATCAGAGAACGAACCTCCTCCACCTTGACGGACAAAGAAGGGTTGATATACTTAAGCGGTGAACTCGGATCAAAAAGACATCCTATAATGTTAGTAAGTTTCAATATCCCTGTTTCCGGAAAATTTGCGTCTGCTTCAAGATTGCGTTTGTATTTCCCTTGAAAAAGTCTGACGAGAAACTCACCTTCGTGCTCTTCAGAAATATGTAGCGCATCTATGCCAAAATCCCCCCCACCTTCGGTCAGACATTCAAACGCCTCATCATCGGTCATGTTCAAGATTGTCTTGACACATAAATAGACAAAGGCAAGAGAAATAAGCCTTTCTTCATCACCAATGCCCAACTCCTCCCTTGCACGGTCTCTGATATCATTGCAAATGCCTGTTAGTCTTTGATCGATGATCGCCGCACTGATATTCATTGTACTTCCTCCTTATACAAGCTACTTGCGTTTGTACTTGATGGCGAGGATTGCCTGGTCGCGGAGGGTTTTGAGGTAGCGCAGGGTCGTCGAACTTATGTTTAGGTCTCCGGGGTTGTCTTTGTCCATGTAGATTACCCCTATGGGCATCTTGCTTATTATGATTGGCATGAGGATAAACGTCTCCACATCAACCAGCTTCACAAACCACTGGGGCAGACGCAGCTTTATACGTCTGTCGTTGATGTCGTTTACGAGCAGGTCCATGTCCTTGTTTATCGCCGTGTTAAATACGTCATCTGAGCTACCATCCATAATAAACCGGAAGTTCTTCATTATCACAAAGACGTTGTCGCCAAAGCCAAACCTGGCCTCCATGATGTTATCACGCGCACTCTTGATACATATGATGATCCGCTTAAAGCCAAGACCGCGAAACATTATTTCCAGGATCATCCTTAACATATCGTTGAGAGTAAACTCCTCGGTGAGGGTGTTTGTCACCTCCTGAATGCCCCTAAGAAGCAGAGACTCTGAGGGTTCCTTTGCCCCACCTACGTTTACATTGCACTCTAATAGGTGTATGCCACCTATGTCTTTATACTTCTCGTCTTTTGTTGGCATAGGGGGCTGTCCCTCCTCCGATTTATCAGCTTTCTCTGTCCTTGCAAAACTCAATAACTGTCTGGCCATCTTTATAAACGCAACATCACTGAGATCAATGCTATAGGCGGTTGCATATTCATGTATCTCCTTTAACGATGCCGTCAATATGCTGTTGATATCCTCCACTGCAAGCTTAAAACAGTTCCTGTAACGGTGTATCAGAGAGCCTATCGCCTTAGTCCAATCCTCCGCCGAACCCGTTGACCTGGTGATCAGCGAGCAGAGGTCGTTTGAAAAGCCCACAAATGCCTTCAACATATCTTCGTCATCTGCCGGTTTGGGGATACTCGACTGTGGCGCCCTGTTCATGCTGTGTATTATCTGAGTGGGCAGGTGCCATTGTCTGGCAAGCTCTATGCCGAGATTTTCATACGATATCCCAAGCACCGTGTAGGATGCCCTCTTTTCATCATCATCGGTCTTTGCCATTAACTCTCTGACCCTTTTGCTCTCAACGGGCAGATAGTAGGTTGTCACAATCTTGCCAAGGTCAAAGAAGATGCCGCACAAGAATGCCTCCTCTACCTTTTTGTCATCCAGGGTGGAAGCCAGCTTCCTCGATACCACGGCGCCAATGAAGTTGTTTATCAGCGCACCACACAGCTCACTTGCCAATTTCTTATCCCGCAGGTTTTCAAACAGCATCAGGGAAAGGGCGGCATTGCGTATGTGGTCTAGGCCAAGTATATAGACAGCTCGCGATATCGTCGTGATCTTGCCGCTGTGCTGTGTGTTTATGTAGTACACCGTGTTGACCATCCTCAGAATCTTGTTTGTCAGGGCAAAGTCCTGCAGTATGGTGTCGGTCAGCTCCGTGATCGTTGCATCACTTTCACGCGATGCCTGCTTACTGACCAGGTTGATGGTGTGGGACATTACCGGAAGCTCATTACCTTCCTGTATCTTCCTTCTCAATTCAACAAGCGTCTCTTCTTTTGTTCTCATTGTAATCCTTCAAGCGTAAATGTCCTCTTACTGAGTCCTATGTCAAATTCCCTGACCTTTTTATCAAGGGCAGTGTTTTCGGTATCAAGTATGGTGACGTACTTTTCAAGCTCCATTGCACTGTGGGCAAACTCATTAAGCATACCCTGCAGTACCCTGGACTTTTGTGCCGCCGGCGTGTAACGCTCATGTACCCTGGTGTTGATTTGCGTGATGGCCTTAAATCTGTTCAGGATACCCGATACCGTATCTTTGTAGCCCATGAGGACTACGTTGTAGCCCTTGAGATTGGCTATCATTTTACCGTGCTTTTGCAGTTCCTCGCTGTAGAGCGAAATGAGTATCTTTTGCTTTTGTATCGTTGTATCGCAATCGTTTTCCTGGACTGCTATCTTGCCGTCCTGGTCTTTTATGACCCTGTTAAATCCCTCAAAGGCCTTGTCCCACAGTTCCAGGTTACAGATGTCCTGGGTCCTGATGACCTTTATGATGGCATTGAGGTGGTCAATCATTAGCACGTGCAGCTCCTTTATCAGGATCATCCTGGGATTTTGCTTTATTTTTTCATTTGTTGCTTCCATATCTTTCCGGGCCTGCTGTAACATTTGAGACAGAAACTCCTGCAACGCCTCCATCTCCATCTCCTGCATCGCCTCTATCTCAAGATAGCTTTTGTACTTAAAATAATAAAATACACTCAGACCTATAAATAACAATAGCAGCTCTATTATATAAATAAACACTATAAGATTTAACTTTATCATCAGTCTACACAATTATTTGTGGGGAATGGGTTTCAGGGCGGATTTCGCCATCGGAAGTGTCCTACCCACCCCCCCTGTCGCCCCCCCCTGTCGCCCACCCCTACCCCCTCCCACAAGGGGAGGGGTGCTTTCAGGCTTCTTAAACGACATTAGGCCTTGGATTTGTCTACGAGGCGGTCCTTTTTGAGCCACGGCATCATGGCACGCAGTTGGGCGCCTATTTCCTCTACCTGGTGCTGCTGCCCCCTCTTTGTAAGTGCGTTGAAGACGGGCTTGTTTGCCTTGCACTCAAGTATCCACTCCCTTGCAAACTGTCCTGATTGGATTTCATCGAGGATCGTTTTCATTTCTTCTTTGGTCTTTTTGGTTATGATGCGAGGGCCACGTGTGAGGTCGCCATACTGTGCGGTGTTGCTTATGGAATAACGCATGTTTGATATACCGCCTTCGTATATGAGGTCGGTTATCAGCTTGACCTCGTGCAGACACTCAAAGTATGCCATTTCGGGGGCATAGCCGGCCTCAACCAGGGTCTCAAAGGCGGCCTGAATAAGCGCAGTCAGTCCACCACACAACACCACCTGTTCACCAAACAGGTCTGTTTCGGTCTCTTCTCTGAAGGATGTTTCGATGATACCGGCCCGTCCACCGCCGATTGCACTGGCATAGGCCAGGGCGATGTCTCTGGCATTTCCGCCGGGGTCCTGATTGATGGCGATCAGACACGGCACCCCGCTGCCTTTTACGTACTCACTGCGCACCAGATGACCGGGGCCCTTGGGCGCCACCATAAAGATACTGGTCTGCGACGGGGGGGTTATCTGGCCAAAGTGGATGTTAAAGCCGTGGGCAAAGGCCAGATACACCGACTTTTGCATGTACGGGGCTATCTCCTCGTTGTATATGCCAGCCTGAAACTCATCTGGAAGCAACATCATGATAACGTCGGCCTCTCTGGCCGCATCCGAAGGGGTCATCACCATAAAGCCTGCATCCTGGGCCTTCTTCCAACTGCCGCCCTTGCGCAACCCAATTGTGACATCCATGCCGCTGTCTCTGAGGTTATTGGCATGGGCGTGTCCCTGACTGCCGTAACCCATTATAACGATCTTCTTGTCCTTCAAAACACCAGTACTGGCATCTTTATCATAAAAAATCTTGACCATCCTGCACTAAACCTCCATGATTTTTTTATATATACACGTTAATGTTTCCGTCTTTAAGTCCCTGCCAGTTCAACGACGCGTTGCACACTGACGGGGTCTGAGACAGAGTAAATGGCCACATTGGAATCTATCCGTTTAATGAGGCCGCTTAACACCGTCCCAGGTCCAACCTCTATAAACGTATCCACACCGGCCTGCCGCATGGTCCTGATGGAGTCCTCCCACAACAGCGGACTCTTCAACTGCCTCAGCAACGATGCCTTGATCCCCGTAACGTCACTGAGGACTGCGGCATCGGCGTTGTTGACTATCGGAATGGATGGTGTGTTAAATGTGATGTTATCAAAAAAGGCGTTTAGTTTTTGTGCAGCCTCCGCCATCAGCTCACAGTGTGATGGCACGCTCACGGCCAGGGGTTTGGCCATCCGGGCGCCGGCTGCCTTTGCGGCCTCTATGGCTTCCTCTACTGCCTTCTTCTGACCGGCGATGACTATCTGTTGGGGGCAGTTGTAGTTTGCCGGGGCAACGTAGCCACTTGTCACACCCTGGCACAGTCCCTCCACCTGTTGTCTGTCAAGTCCCACGATGGCCGCCATCAGTCCCTGTCCTTCGGGGACGGCCTCCTGCATGAGTTCTCCGCGCTTTTGCGTCAACACCAGGGCGTCTCTGAGGGAGAGCGCCCCCGCTGCCACCAGGGCGGTGTATTCGCCAAGACTGTGGCCGGCCACCATTGATGGTGTAATTAATGCCTTTTGACCACTGTTGCGCAGAACCCGATACAGGGCAATGCTCGTCAGTACAAGGGACGGCTGCGTATTGACGCTCCTGTTGAGCGCCTCCTTGGGGCCATTAAAGCACATGTTGCCGATATCATACCCCAAGACTTCGGCGGCCTCCTGATACAGCGATTTTACGCTATCGTACTGATTATAAAGGTCAAGCCCCATGCCAACGGCCTGACTGCCCTGACCCGGAAAGACAAAGGCTATCTTATTCATTACGCCTTACCCTCTTTTATCTTTTTTATCAACATCGGGACTATCTCATAGACATCGCCGACGATCCCGTAGTTTGCGATGTTGAATATGGGGGCCTCGGGATTCTTGTTGATCGCTATAATGACATCTGAGGACTGCATACCCACCATGTGTTGGACGGCCCCCGA